>NZ_JBJNRJ010000050.1:0-2584 GCF_046233715.1 Trujillonella humicola
CCCAGACGTTCCACCCCGCCATTCCCCCAGCTCAGCGGGCCATCCTCGATGCGCTACCGCAGGTGGAAGTCACGCACTAAGCAAATGATCAAAGTCGGGACCCGGCCCCGCTGCTGCGCCGCCGCGGCCTGGCGGCCTGAGCGGCCGCCCAGCCGCTCCTGCGGTGTTCCTCCCGCTCCTGCGGTGCTGCAACACCGCAGGAGCTCGAGCAGCACCGCAAGAGCCGGGCCACCGCCTCGAGGGCACCTGGCGACGAGGTCACAGCCAGGGGAGCGAGAGCACCAGGTCGAGGTCGTCGGGGGCCTCGCCCTCGCGGACGAGCCGGTTGGGCTGGCGGTGGCCGCACGCCGTGCAGCGGTGCACCACCTGCCAGCCCTTGCCCGACTTCTCCACCAGGCCGACGGGCTCCATCAGGCCTCGGCACCCGCTCGCGCGGTCGCCGGGCAGGTCGTCGACGTGCAGCGACCACAGGCAGTACGGGCAGTGGTTGCGGTAGTGCCCGTCGGTGTTGGCGGGCACCGCCGAGTGGCAGTACCCGCACTCGAAGCCGGTGTTCTCGGCCCGCCGGGAGCGCGCCATGCGGAGGTCCGGGGCGCGGCCGTCAGGGGACGAAGGGCTCGACGGCGACGACGTCGACGGTGATGTCCCGGCCGTTGGGGGCCTGGTAGGTCACCGTCGCGCCCGGCGCCGCTCCGACGATGGCCGCGCCCAGCGCCGACTCCGGCGAGTAGACGGTCAGGTCGGTGGTGCCGGCGATCTCGCGGGAGCCGAGGAGGAACTTCTCGGTCTCGTCGTCCCCCTGGAAGCGGATCGTGATGACCGTGCCGGTGACCGCGTGCGTGGCCTCCGTCGGCGCGTCGCCCACGTGGGCCTTGCGGAGCAGGTCGGTGAGCTGGCGGATGCGGCCCTCCTGCTTGCCCTGCTCCTCCTTGGCCGCGTGGTAGCCGCCGTTCTCCTTGAGGTCGCCCTCCTCGCGGCGGGCGTTGATCTCGGCGGCCATGACCGGGCGGTTCGCCACCAGCTGGTCGAGCTCGGCCTTCAGCCGGTCGTGGGCCTCCTGGGTCAGCCAGATGCCCTGCTCGTTCTCAGTGGGGGAGGTCACGCGGGGGTACTCCTGCGGCTCGGGGAGCGCCGTCCGGACGGGCGGCGCGCTGGGTGATCCACCAAGCTAACACCGGCCTCGCAGCCGGTGTACGCGTCGGCGGAGTTCCGGAACCTACCGGAGAACGCCGTGACGCGTGGCACACCACACCCGTCCGGGTGGCCGGTCGGCGGCGGCACGTCGGTGCAGCGGTGGATGATGGTCGCCGTGACCGACGCAGACCAGCTCCGGCTGCTCGCCGTGCACGCCCATCCCGACGACGAGTCGAGCAAGGGCGCGGCGACGATGGCCAAGTACGTCGCCGAGGGCGCGCGCGTCCTGGTGGCCACCTGCACCGGCGGCGAGCGCGGCTCGGTGCTCAACCCGGCGCTCGACCGGCCGGAGGTGTGGGAGCGGCTGCCGCAGATCCGGGTCGAGGAGATGTCCCGGGCCCGGGAGATCCTCGGCGTCGAGCAGGAGTTCCTCGGGTTCACCGACTCCGGGTTGCCGGAGGGGGATCCGCTCCCGCCGCTGCCCGAGGGGTGCTTCGCCCTCCTGCCGGTCGAGGTGGCCGCCGCCCCGCTGGTCGGGCTCATCCGCCGCTTCCGGCCGCAGGTCGTCACCACCTACGACGAGCGCGGTGGCTACCCGCACCCCGACCACATCAAGACCCACGAGATCTCCGTGCACGCCTTCGAGGCCGCCGGCGACCCGGACCGCTACCCGGAGCTCGGAGAGCCCTGGCAGCCGAGCAAGCTCTACTACCACATGAGCTTCACCCTGCCGCGGACGCGGGCGCTGCACGAGGCGGTGCTGGCCTCGGGCGGGGAGTCCCCCTACGCCGAGTGGCTGGAGAACTGGGATCCCGAGCACGACATCTCCCACCGGGTGACCACCCGCGTGCCGTGCGCGGAGTACTTCCCGATCCGGGACGCCGCCCTCGTCGCGCACGCGACGCAGATCGACCCGACCGGCCGCTGGTTCGCGGTCCCGATGGACCTGCAGCAGCGGGTCTGGCCCACCGAGGACTACGAGCTGGCCCGCTCCCTGGTCGATTCGCCGATGCCCGAGGACGACCTCTTCGCCGGCGTGCGCAGCGAGGTGACGGTCCGATGATGCTGTGGGCGGCCACCCAGGTCCCCGAGGACGTCGGCAAGTCCGGCCCCTTCGGGCTGCTGCTGCTGGTGGTGGGGCTCATCGTCATCGGTTTCCTGGTCCGCTCGATGACGCGGCATCTCAAGCGGGTGCCGCCGAGCTTCGACCGGGTGGAGGACGGGCCGGACGTCGTCGTGCCGGACACCCCCGCCGAGCTCCTGGAGGAGCGCCGGCAGGCCCCCGGGGACGACCTGCTCGACACCCTCCGGCGGGCGCCGCGCGCGATCGAGCCGCCGCGCGACGGCGACCAGGGGCCGGCCGACCGCAGCTGAGCCGAGCGGGCGGGCCGCCCGGGCGGGGGCTCCCCGGGCGGCCGGTGGGGTGCACATTCGTGGGCGTCGTAGCTAA
>NZ_JBJNRJ010000050.1:2594-40010 GCF_046233715.1 Trujillonella humicola
CCCCCCGCCACATCCGACCGCGCCCCGCCGGCCCGCCCCCCCCCGCCCCCCGCCGCCCGCCCCCGGCGGCCCCCCCCCCCCCGGGCGGGGACTCCCGGGCCGGCCGGTCGGCTCACCAGCGGTGGGCGACGTCGATCACCAGCCGCGGGGTGTGGTCGCTGTTCGGCGTCCCCGGCAGGACGAAGACGCGGAACGGCAGCCGGGCGCGGACGCCGAGGGCCAGGGTCGTCTGCCCCTCGAACGAGCCGGCCCACGCGACCTGGCGGAACGTCGCGTAGCCGCCGACGGCGACCACCTCCCGCGGGTCGCGCGGCAGGTAGGTCGGCCGGCCCAGGTCGTCGTACGCCGGCGCGTGGACGACCACCTGCAGGACGGCGCCGCCCCGGACGGGGACCGGCCGGCCGGAGCCGTCCTCGGCGACCCGGGCGACGTAGCGGACGTCGTAGGAGCCGAAGGTGGTGTCCTGCCCGCCGAGGTCGAGGACCAGGCGGTCGAAGCAGGCGTGCTGGCCGGAGCGGACGTTCAGGAGCCGCTCCCGGTCGTACTGCTGCGAGTGCTCCGGGGTGGACCCCCAGACCTGACCGCAGAAGGGCGCCGCGGACGCGGTGCCGGTCAGGAGGGTCAGCGAGAGGGCGGCGGCGCCCACCAGGGCGGCGACGGCACGGAGGATGCGGGGACGGGACATGGCTGCCTCCTCGGAGGCGGAGGGTGCTGCGGTGTCCTGGACTCCGACGACGGCGGCGGACGGGCGCCGTCGCGCAGGAGGCGGGACCCCGTGCGGTCGCGGGGGACGTCGTCCGCCCGCTCCTCCCGCCCGCCCGGCCGGGGACCGGCCGGACCGGGGCCCGGGCGCCACCCGGCGGGGCGGCGACCGGACCCGTGCTCACCCGACGCGTGCGGCATCCACGGCGGGCCGGGCCGCGAGCCGGTCGACGTGGGCGTGCCGACCGGTGCGGCTGGTACGCGGGGTCATGGCGACCTCCGGGCGACGTTGATCGGATCAGCGGCAGAGTCCGCCGACGCGCCGCGGAGCAGCAAGGCCCCGCGATGTCCAGGACCGACGAATGATCGGCGTGTCGGTTGGCAAGGTGTTGCCGCTGTGATCGACCGATCACCCGAGCGGCGGGCGAGGTTCGCCAGGACGGATCCGGAAGGCCGGACGTGCCGGGCGGACCGGGCCGTGGCAAACCCCACTGATGCGATGGGGATGGTGTGCGTTATGTTTCCGCCGTGCCTCCGCTGCCCCTGCTCGTGGCCTCTCGCCACGTCGACCACGGGTGGCTCAGCAGTGCTCTCTGTCCGGTGGCCTGACGCCGCCGCTTCCTGACCCCTTCCCGGGTGCGCGGTCCGTCGACGCGCTGCCCGTGGCTCCCGTCGTCGCCGTGCGCCTCCGCTCAGACGAGGACACATGACAGACCACCGCACGACCCGCCGCCGCGCCCTCTCCCTGCTGGCCCTCGTGCCGCTGGTCGTCGGCCTGGCCGCCTGCGGCGACGACTCGGACTCCGGCGGCTCCGGTGACTCCGGCGGCTCGGGTGCCGCCGCCGAGCTCCGCCTCGGCTACTTCGCCAACGTCACGCACGCCGCCGCTCTGATCGGCGTGGAGCAGGGCCTCTTCGAGGCCGAGCTCGGGGACACCGAGCTGACCACCCAGGTGTTCAACGCCGGCCCGGACGTCGTCGAGGCGGTCTTCGCCGGCGCGCTCGACGCCTCCTACATCGGCCCGAGCCCCGCGATCAACGCCTACGGGCAGAGCGACGGCGCCGCCATCCGGATCATCGCCGGTGCCGCCTCCGGCGGCGCCCAGCTCGTCGTCCGGGAGGGCATCGACTCCCCGGAGGACCTACGGGGCACGACGCTGGCCACGCCCCAGCTGGGCAACACCCAGGACGTCGCCCTGCGCACCTGGCTGACCGAGCAGGGCCTGGAGAACAGCATCCAGGGTGGCGGTGACGTCACCATCGCCCCGACGCCGAACGCCGACACCCTTCAGCTCTTCCGGTCCGGCGACCTCGACGGCGCCTGGCTTCCCGAGCCGTGGGCCTCCCGCCTGGTCCTCGAGGCCGGCGCTCAGGTGCTGGTCGACGAGCGCGACATCTGGCCCGACGGGGAGTTCGTGACGACGCACCTGATCGTGCGCACGGAGTTCCTCGAGCAGTACCCCGAGACGGTCGACGCCCTGCTGCGTGGCCACGTCGCCGCGGTCCAGCTCGCCACCGACGACCCGGCCGCCGCCAAGGAGGCCGTCAACGCAGGGCTGGAGGGCGCCGGCAGCTCGGCGCTGGACGCCCAGGTGCTCGACCGTGCCTGGGAGAACCTCTCCGTCACCTGGGACCCGCTGGCCGCGACGCTCGAGGAATCGGCACAGGACGGCTTCGACGCCGGCACCACCGAGGAGCTCGTCGACATCGACGGCATCTACGACCTCCGCCCGCTCAACTCCATCCTCTCCGACCTCGACCTGGAGCCGGTTGACGCCGGCGGCCTGGGCGAGGCCTGAGCCGTCCCCAGGGAGACACGATGACCGCCAGGCAGCTCCTCGCCGAGTCCCCCCGGGTGCGCCCCGGTGAGACCGGAGGTCCGGTTCCGCCCCCTGCCGTGCGGGTCAGCGGGGTGTCCCAGGTCTTCGAGCGCGGCCGGCCGCCCGTGCTGGACGGCGTCGACCTCACCGTGGCGCCGGGCGAGTTCGTCTGCCTGGTGGGTGCCTCGGGCTGCGGCAAGTCCACGCTGCTCAACCTGATCGCCGGACTCGTCGAGCCCACGGGCGGGGAGGTTGAGGTCAGCGCCCGGCGGCCGGCGCTGATGTTCCAGGAGCCGGCTCTCCTGCCCTGGCTGACCGCCAGCGGCAACGTCGAGCTCGCGCTCAAGGCGCGCGGCGTCGGCCGCGCCGACCGGCGGACCGAGGCCGGGCGGCTGCTGTCGCTGGTGAACCTCGACGAGCACACCGGCAAGCGGGTGCACGAGCTGTCGGGCGGCATGCGCCAGCGGGTGGCCCTCGCCCGTGCCCTGGCGCAGGACAGCCCGGTGCTGCTGATGGACGAGCCGTTCGCCGCGCTCGACGCCATCACCCGCGACGTGCTGCACCTGGAGCTCGCGCGGATCTGGGCCGAGCAACAGCTCTCCGTCGTCTTCGTCACGCACAACGTGCGCGAGGCCGTGCGGCTGGGGACGCGGGTCGTGCTCATGGGCTCCCGCCCCGGCCGCATCGTGCGGGAGTGGCCGGTCGACCTCACCCAGCCGCGGACGATCGAGTCGTCGGGCGTCAGCGAGCTCGCCGCGGAGATCACCGCCGAGCTGCACCGGGAGATCAGCCGCCATGGCCACTAGCACGCAGGCGGCCGGGGGTGGGGGCCGGCCGGCCGCAGCGCCCGACGACGAGACCCGGGCGCTCGAGGCGGGCCTCGACGCGCTCGACACGGAGGTGACGCTGCCCCCCGGGCCGGGCCTGGGAAAGCGGTTCGTCCGGTCGGTCCTGCCGCCGATCGTCTTCCTGGCCGCGCTGGTCGGCGTCTGGCAGCTCGCCTACGCGGCGGAGATCAAACCTCCGTACGCGCTGCCCTCGCCGGCCGACGTCGCGGAGGTCTTCTGGGCCACGGTGACCGACGGCCGGGCGTTCTCGGCGATCTGGACCAGCCTCAGCCGGGGCGCGGTCGGCTTCGGGCTCTCCCTCGTGATCGGCACCCTGCTGGGGCTGGCGATGTGGTGGAGCCGGTGGCTGCGCGCGGCGATCGGCCCGATCGTCAGCGGCCTGCAGAGCCTGCCCTCGGTCGCCTGGGTCCCGGCGGCGATCATCTGGTTCGGGTTGACCAACGCGGCCATCTACACCGTCGTCCTCCTCGGGGCGGTCCCGTCGATCGCCAACGGGCTGCTCGGCGGCATGAAGCAGGTCCCGCCGCTGTTCGACCGCGTCGGCCGGGTCCTCGGGCTGTCGGCGCTGGGCCGCACGCGGCACGTGCTGCTGCCCGCGGCCCTGCCCGGCTACCTCGGCGGGCTGCGGCAGGGTTGGGCCTTCGCCTGGCGCTCGCTCATGGCCGCCGAGCTGATCACCTACTCGCCGCAGCTGGGGCAGGGGCTCGGGCAGCTGCTCAACCTGGGCCGCGAGCTGTCGCAGATGTCGCTGGTCATCACGTCGATCGGGCTGATCCTCGCGGTCGGCGTCGCGATCGAGCTCCTCGTGTTCGCCCCGCTCGAGCAGCGGGTCCTCGTGCGCCGGGGGCTCACCGTCCGCTGACGGTGTGCAGGGGTGGGGGTTCCGCCGAGGGCGGAACCCACACCCCTGGTACGTCTCCTGCCCCGGTCCTACCGTGTAAGCGTGTAATCACACGCGCCACGAGGAGGCCGTCATGCACGCACACCGCTTCGCCGACGCCGCGTTCGGCGGCCGTGGGCCCTGGGGCCGCGGCCGGGGACCGGGTCGCGGTCGGGGTCAGGAGGCACCCCCGCCGGTCGACCGTGCCGAGGTCGCCGGCTGGTTCGCCGGCCGGCTGCCTGACGGCTGGTTCACCGAGCCCGTGGAGCTGGCGATCGACCGGGACGAGATCACCGTCGTCGGCCGGCTGCCGGAGCCGGAGGTGGGGGACGGCGACGCCGCGGCCGCCCGGGCCGGTCGCATCGCCCGGTTCCGCGAGGAGACCCGCGAGCAGCGGATGGCGATCGCCGACGCCGCGCAGGACCGCTACGGCCGTTCGGTCGCCTGGGGAGCGGCCTGCGGCGACGCCCGCGAGCTGTTCACCACCCTGTCGGTGCCGGTGATGACCCGGCTGCGCCAGCCCGAGCGGCTGGTGCTCGACACCCTGGTCGACGCCGGCGTCGCCCGCTCGCGCTCGGAGGCGCTCGCCTGGGCGGTGCGGCTGGT
Organism: Trujillonella humicola; assembly: GCF_046233715.1. Classification (NCBI taxonomy): domain Bacteria; kingdom Bacillati; phylum Actinomycetota; class Actinomycetes; order Geodermatophilales; family Geodermatophilaceae; genus Trujillonella; species Trujillonella humicola. Next base: position 7,450 of record NZ_JBJNRJ010000050.1, read on the forward strand.
CGGGCGCAATGCCGAGGCCTGGCTCACCGAGCTGCGCGACGCGATGACCGCGGTGGAGGAGGTGCGGTCGCGCGGGCCGCGGCCGGACTGACCCTGGGGCACGCTGACCGGGTGGCCATCCCGCTCGAGCTGCTGCGCACCGCCTACGGCGACCTCGCCGGGCTGCTGCCCGCGCTGACGCCGGAGGAGCAGTGGCGCCCCACCGGCTGCGCCGGGTGGACGCCGGTCGACCTGGGCTGGCACCTGCTGGCCGACGCCCGCCGCGGCCTCGTGGCGCTGTCCACCCCCACGGCCGGCCCGGTGACGACCGACGCGGTCGGTTACTGGCGCGCGTGGCAGCCGACCGCCGAGGACGAGGGCCGCGACCTGTGGGCCACGCGGGTGTCGGCGAGCGTCACCGGCGGGCTGGCCGGCATCCGCGGGCCGTACGCCGAGACGGCCGCCGCGGTGCTGGTCTCGGCCGGCCGGGCGGACCCCGGCGACCTGGTGGCCACCCAGGGGCACGTGCTGACCGTCGCGGACCTGCTCTCCACGCTCGCGGTGGAGGCCGCGGTCCACCACCTCGACCTGGTCGCGCACCTGGACCGGCCCGGCCCGGGCGCCGGGCCGCTGGCCGAGGTCCGGCGGGTGCTCGAGGCGCTGCTGGGCCGGCCGCTGCCGCGGGGGTGGGACGACGCCAGCGCGGCCCGCCGCGGCACCGGGCGGGAACCGCTGACCGAGGGGGACCGGCAGGCGCTGGCCGAGGCGGCCGACCGCCTCCCGCTGCTCGGATAGGACACTGGAGGCGTGAGCAGCGCCGTCGCCCCGCCCCCGACCACCGACGTGCTGGTCGTCGGCGCCGGTCCGGCCGGCTCGGCGGCCGCAGCCTGGGCCGCGCGGGCGGGGCGGGAGGTGGTGCTGGCCGATGCCGCCGTCTTCCCGCGGGACAAGGCCTGCGGCGACGGGCTGACCCCGCGGGCGATCGCCGAGCTGGACCGGCTCGGCCTGGGCGACTGGGCCCGGTCACGGGCCCGCAACCGCGGCCTGCGCGCGGCCGGGTTCGGCCAGGAGTGGCAGCTGCCCTGGCCGGGCGGGGAGTTCCCCGACCACGGCAGCGCGGTGCCGCGCACGGAGCTGGACACCCGGATCCGGGCGTGCGCGCTGGAGGCCGGCGCGACGCCGGTGGAGGGTGCCCGCGCCGTGGACGTGGAGCGGGACGGCGACCGGGTGACCGGCGTGGTGTTCGAGACCGGTGGGCAGCGGGTCACCGTCGGCTGCGCGCGGCTCGTGGTGGCCGACGGCGTGCGCTCCCCGCTGGGCCGGGTGCTGGGCCGGGAGTGGCACCGGGACACCGCCTACGGGGTCGCGGCCCGGGGGTACCTGCCCTCGGGGCGGGCCGACGACGAGTGGATCTCCTCGCACCTGGAGCTGCGCGGCACCGCGGGGGAGCTGCTGTCCGGCTACGGCTGGGTGTTCCCCCTGGGCGCGGCCGCCGGCGAGGTCAACATCGGCGTCGGCACGCTGGCGACCGCCCGCCGCCCGGCCGGCGTGCAGCTGCGGCCGCTGCTGGACGCCTACGCCGCGTCCCGCCGGGAGGACTGGCAGCTCGACGGTCCGGTGCGCGCGCCGGCCTCGGCGCTGCTGCCGATGGGCGGCGCGGTCTCCGGGGTGGCGGGGCGGAACTGGGCGCTGGTGGGGGACGCCGCCGGCTGCGTCAATCCGCTGAACGGGGAGGGCATCGACTACGGGCTGGAGACCGGCCGGACGCTGGCCGACCTCCTGGACGAGCCGGACTGGACGCACGCCTGGCCGGAGACCCTGCGCCGGCACTACGGGGAGGCGTTCTCCATCGCCCGCCGGCTGGCCGGCCTGCTCACCGTGCCGCGCTTCCTGCCCGCCGCCGGGCCGGTGGGGATGCGCTCGCGGGCGCTCATGACGGTGGCCCTGCGCGTGATGGGCAACCTGGTGACCGACGCCGACCGCGACGTCGTCGCACGGCTGTGGCGGGCGGCCGGGCGCGGCTCGGCGCGGTTCGACGAGCGCCGTCCGTTCAGCTGACGCCTCAGACGAACGGGGAGTTGAAGACCGCGAAGTAGACGGCGATGTAGTGGCAGATCGCCGCCACGATCGTCATCGCGTGGAAGACCTCGTGGTAGCCGAAGGTCCCGGGCCAGGGGTTGGGCTTCTTGATCGCGTAGGCGACGCCGCCCACCGTGTACAGCACGCCGCCGGTGGCCAGCAGCACCAGCGACGCCACGCCGGCGATGTGCAGGATGTCGGTCAGGAAGAAGACGGCGACCCAGCCCAGCCCGATGTACAGCGGCACGCCGACCCAGCGCGGGGCCGTCGGCCAGGTCAGCTTGAGCGAGACGCCGGCGATCGCGCCCGCCCAGACGACCACCAGCACCCAGTACCCGAACGGCTGGTCGACGGCGAGCAGCGCGAAGGGCGTGTAGGTGCCGGCGATGAAGAGGAAGATCATCGAGTGGTCCAGCCGCTTCATGATCTTCCAGCCGCGCGGTGACCAGCGACGGCGGTGGTACAGCGCGCTGATGCCGAACAGCCCGCAGATGGTGGCGCAGTAGACCGCGACGGAGAACCCGGCGCGCGCCCCCTGCACCGAGGCCAGGGGGATGAGCACGGCGCCGGCGGCGATCGCGCCGAAGAAGGCGAACAGGTGCAGCCAGCCGCGCATCCGGGGCCGGGTGTCGGGGTGGTCCCAGTCGGCGTCGTCGCCGAAGTCGGCCGCGGTCCAGGCCCGCTCGATCCGTTCGCCCTCCTCGCGGACGGCGGTGAGCGCCTGCGCGGCCGGTGCCTGGATCTCGGCGCCGTCCGCCTCGACCCGGATCTCGCCGGACCCGCCGGGCGCGTTGCTCATGGACCGAGGTTACGGAGGCGTAGGGAGCGCTGCACCCGTTGCCGGCTGTGAGCTGGCTGTCAGGACGGCGTCCCCATGCAGGGACTCACCCGAGGCCGCGCCGCGTCACCGGGCGGGGGCCTAGGGTGACCCGCGTGGGGGTGCGTCAGCTGGTGCGCGACCTGCTCACCCAGGTCTACGAGCGGCGCCTGGCGCGGGCCCTGGTCGGCGCGGACACGCCGCGGCACGTCGGCGTCATCGTCGACGGGAACCGCCGCTGGGCGCGGTCGATCGGCCTCGAGGACCCCAACGCCGGGCACCGGCGCGGCGCCGACCGGATCGCCTCGCTGCTGGCCTGGTGCGACGAGGCCGGGGTCGAGGTGGTCACCCTCTTCCTGCTCTCCACCGACAACCTCACCCGGCCCGAGCCCGAGCTGCTGCCGCTGCTCCGGATCATCGAGGGCGTCGCCGAGGACCTGTCGGCCCCCGACCGCCGCTGGCAGCTGCGGCCGGTGGGCGCGCTGGGGCTGCTCCCGGCCGAGACCGTCGCCGTCCTCAAGCAGGCGGAGGAGGCCACCCACGACCGGCCCGGGGCCACGGTCAACCTGGCGGTCGGCTACGGCGGGCGGCGGGAGATCGCCGACGCCGTCCGGTCGCTGCTCGCCGAGCACGCCTCCCGCGGGACGACGATCGGGGAGCTGGTGGACACCCTCGACGTCGAGCACATCGCCGAGCACCTCTACACCCGCGGCCAGCCCGACCCCGACCTGGTCATCCGCACCAGCGGGGAGCAGCGGCTGTCGGGGTTCCTGTTGTGGCAGACCGCCCACTCGGAGTTCTACTTCACCGACGTGTACTGGCCGGAGTTCCGCCGCGTCGACTTCCTGCGCGCGCTGCGCGCCTACTCCGCCCGGCACCGCCGCTTCGGCGGTTGAGAGAGTGGGCGCCATGAGTGCAGCGGGGGTCGACGTCGCCGGGGAGTACGTCCGGCTGGGCCTGCGGTTCGACCGGCTGGAGAGCGGGTTCGTCGACGCCTACACCGGGGACCCCCGGGTACGCGCGGAGGTCGAGAGCGAGCCGGCACCCACGGCGCAGGCGCTGCGCGACCAGGCGCGGGCGCTGCTGGGCGAGCTCGACGTCGCCGGCCTGCCGGCCGACCGGACGGCGTTCCTGCGCGGGCAGCTGACCGGGCTGGAGTGCAGCGCGCGGAAGATGAGCGGCGAGCCGGTCGCCTTCCGCGACGAGGCGCGCAGCTACTTCCAGGTGGACGTCGAGCTCGGCGACCCGGCCGACTACGCCGCCGCGCACGCCCGGCTCGGGGAGCTGCTGCGGGGGGAGGGGACGCTCGCCGAGCGCTACGCCCGCCACCGCCGCCGCGAGGAGTGCCCGCCGCAGCGCCTCGAGGTCGCCGTCCAGGCGCTCTCCAGCGCGCTGCGCGACCGGGTCCGCACCGGCTACGGGCTGCCCGAGGTGGAGACGGTCCGCTACGAGGTGGTCACCGACAAGCCGTGGTCGGGGTTCAACTACTACGAGGGGGCCTACCGCTCGCGGGTCGCCATCAACGCCGACCTGCCGCACCGGCTCAGCCAGCTGCCGCACCTGGTCGCGCACGAGTCCTACCCGGGCCACCACACCGAGCACTGCCGCAAGGAGCAGGGCCTGGTCGAGCGCGCGGGGCGGATCGAGCACACGGTCTTCCTGGTCAACACCCCCGAGTGCCTGATGGCCGAGGGGCTGGCCGACCTCGGCGTGCAGGCGTCGGTGGGCGAGGGCTGGGGGACGTGGGCGGCCGAGGTGCTCGACGACCTGGGGCTGCGCTTCGACGGGGCGCTCGCCGAGCGCGTCGCCGCCGCGGCCGCGCCGCTCAACCGCGTGCGGCAGGACGCCGCGATCATGCTGCACGACCGCGGCGCCGATCCCGACGACGTCGTCGCGCACCTGCAGAAGTGGTCGCTGGTGAGCCACGACCGGGCCCGCCAGCAGCTGCGCTTCCTCACCCACCCGCTGTGGCGGGCCTACATCACCACCTACGTCGAGGGCTTCGAGCTGCTCTCCCGCTGGCTCGACGCCCGGACGGCCGGGCAGCCCGTGGCCGACCGGTTCCTGCGCCTGCTGGACGAGCCGCTGACCCCGGCCGTCGTCGCCGGCGAGCTGCAGGCCGCCTGAGCGCGATGGGACGACGCAGCCCCGCCGAGGCCCGCGTGCTCGGCCTCTGGAGCGCCGGTTGCCTCTTCGTGCTGCTGCTCGCGGGGATCCTCTGGATCGGCGACCTCGCCCTGCAGTGGCCGGTGCTCGCCGTCCCGCTGGTGTGGGCGCTGGTGGCGGCACGGCCGAGGCGGGGCGCCGTCCGCCCGGCCGACCGTCCCGCCGTCCGCCCGGCCGACCCGTGGCGCGACCCGCCGGCCGACGGGCGGTCCTCCGGCGACGGCCACCCCGCGACCCGCGAGGCGCCCACCCTGCCGCGCGTCCCCCGGCGGCCGCCGCGCCGGGACTGGTGACGCACGCCCCGGCTCCGGGCGATCCGTCCTTGGTGCGGGTGGTGCCGGTGGTGCCCTCTTCGGGGGACACGTGGCCCGCTCGACATGTTCCTGTCACCTGCCGGGCCTAGCGTCCGGGATGGACGACGGGGATCCCTCCGCCGTCCACGGGAGGCCCGGTTGGTGCTGACGAGTTCGTCGACCAGGGGGGCCGGTACCCGGCCCCTGAGCCGGGGCCCGGCCACCTTCGAGCGGGGGCGCGCCCTGTCACCTCGGTGGCGCCCCACGGGAGTCGACTCGTGACCACACGCCGCACGTTCGTCCTCGACACCTCCGTCCTGCTCTCCGACCCGGGCGCCCTGCGCCGGTTCGGGAACTCCGACGTGGTCCTCCCGCTGGTCGTCATCGGGGAGCTCGAGGACAAGCGGCACCACCCCGAGCTGGGGTGGTTCGCCCGGCAGGCACTGCGCATCCTCGACGACCTGCGCCTGGCGCACGGCCGGCTGGACGCACCGGTGCCCATCGGCGACGAGGGCGGCGCCCTGCACGTGGAGCTGAACCACAGCGACGCGTCCGTGCTGCCGGCCGGTTTCCGCAACGACAGCAACGACAGCCGGATCATGGTCGTCGCGCTGAACCTGCGGGCCGAGGGGCGCGACGTCTGCCTGATCACCAAGGACGTGCCGCTGCGGGTCAAGGCCGCCGCCGTCGGCCTGGACACCGACGAGTACCGGGTGGTGGAGGCCGTCGACGCCGGCTGGACCGGCATGGCCGAGCTGTCGCTGGACGACGCCGAGCTCGACGCGCTGTACGAGGTGGGGGAGACCTTCGTGCCCGCGGCCGCCGAGCTGCCCTCGCACACCGGTCTGGTGCTGCTCAGCTCCCGTGGGTCGGCGCTGGGTCGGGTCACGCCGGACAAGCAGGTGCGGCTGGTCCGCGGCGACCGGGAGGCGTTCGGCCTGCACGGTCGCTCTGCCGAGCAGCGGGTGGCGCTGGACCTGCTGCTGGACCCGGAGATCGGCATCGTCTCCCTCGGCGGGCGCGCCGGGACCGGCAAGTCGGCGCTGGCCCTGTGCGCGGGGCTCGAGTCGGTGATGGAGCGGCGGGCGCACAAGAAGGTCGTCATCTTCCGGCCGCTCTACGCCGTCGGCGGGCAGGAGCTGGGCTACCTGCCCGGCAGCGAGGGCGAGAAGATGTCGCCCTGGGCGCAGGCGGTGTACGACACGCTGGGCGCGCTGGTGTCGCGCGAGGTCACCGAGGAGATCGCCGCCCGCGAGCTCATCGAGGTCCTGCCGCTCACCCACATCCGCGGGCGGTCGCTGCACGACTCCTTCGTCATCGTCGACGAGGCGCAGTCGCTCGAGCGCGGCGTCCTGCTCACGGTGCTCTCCCGGCTGGGGTCGGGCTCGCGGGTGGTGCTCACGCACGACGTCGCGCAGCGCGACAACCTGCGGGTCGGCCGGCACGACGGCATCGCCGCGGTCATCGAGGCGCTGAAGGGGCACCCGCTGTTCGCACACGTGACGCTGACCCGCTCGGAGCGCTCGCCGATCGCGGCGCTGGTGACCGAGATGCTGGAGGACCTCCCGCTCTGACCACGGCCGGTTCCGCTCTTGCGGTGTCCCTCGTGCTCTCGCGGTCCTGCAGCACCGCAGGAGCGCGAGGAGCACCGCAAGAGCGGCGGTTCAACCGCGTCGGCGTCCTCTGGCGAATGCCCGGCGCAGGCGATCGTCGATCCGCTGCGGGCGGTCGAGGTCTGCCCAGATCCACCGAGCGACCTCGCGGCCGGCGTCGCGCACGTCGTCCTCCCGGATCTTCTCGGTGAACACCGCGTCGCCGGGCTCCTGACCCGGGCGGAGCAGGCGGCCGTACTTGATCCGCCCGTCGAACTCCGCAACCGTCCGCTCCTCCTCCCAGCCGAAGTCGCAGAACCCGATCCGCGAGCCGTCGGCTCGCCGGACCTCCACCTGCAGGTCCGGCGCTGGGAGCCCGAGCCGGTGGATGAGCACCCGGCTGCGGCTCTCGCCGACGCTGCCACTGCGGCCGTCGGCGAAGTCGACCACGCGTGCCGCCCGGCGGCTGCCCGGGACGGGCCCCATGTCCTGGAGACAGCTGCGCAGCCGGTCCTCCGTGGTCAGCTCCCGCTTGAGCGCCGCGTCCGCCAGCACCACCGCGGACTCGAAGGTCGCCGTCCGCGCCAGGTCGATGACCGTCCGTGCGACGTCGGTGACGACGACGCCGTCGACTGTCGTCACCTGGGTGTCCGGTAGACGAGCCAGGTGGAGGTGGACCCGGGCGCTGCCACTGCCGGCGGACCCCGGAGGCCGGATCACGTGGAGCCTCCGCGCCGGTAGCCGCCACAGCGGCAGTCCGTGGAGCAGCGCCGCCGAGGCGTGGCTCACCACGCCGGGCACCCGCAGGCCCGCCGCCGTCGCGAGCATCCGCAGGCGGTCATCGGTGGGCGTGTCCGGCTGGACGTGGGCACCGCGCTGGAGACGGACGAGCTCCCGCCGGCGCACCATGCGGGCCAGCTCGTCGTCGGAGTAGCCCCCGGCGAGCGCGACGGGGCGGAGCAGGGCAGGCGTGGGGCGGTCGGTCACCCGGTGAGCGTCGCGAGGGGGAGCCGTCGGAGGAGGTCATCGGCCGGACCTGTGGACGACCGTCCGCGGCTCTTGCGGCGTCGTCCCCGCTCTCGCGGTGCTGCAGCGCCGCGAGAGCGCGAGCAACACCGCAACAGACGCGGGGCAATGGCGGTCAGGGGGCCGGGGTCGGCTCCGTGTCCAGAGGGGCCGACGGCTCCGGGTCGCGAGCCGGCCGGTGCGCCTCCTGCCGCGGGCGCGTGACGGAGGTGAGCAGGGCGACCGCCGCCCAGGCCGCGGCCAGGCACCAGGGCAACCGTGCGACCACGTCCTCGAGCGTCAGGTCGCCGCGCAGGCCCAGGGCGAGCACCGGCAGGGCCAGCACGAACGCGAGCCCGAGGACCTCCCAGCGCAGCGGGCTCATGTCTCGTCGCTCTCCAGCCGCTCACACAGCAGCGACGCCCAGCGGTGCGCGGTGGCCCGCGCGCCGTCGAGCAGGGCGACCGGCAGCGCGGCGCGGGAGAGCACCGCCGCGGGGTCGGCCGTCAGGTCGGTGTCCTGGACCATCAGCGCGTCCACCCGGGGGAGGGCGTCGAGCCAGGGGCCGAGGTCCTCGGACTTGCGGGTGGCCTCGACGACCGCCCAGACCGCCGACGGCGCCCAGATGGCCAGCATCTGCTCCAACCACGTGCGGCCGCCGGCGCGCAGCGGCGCGTCGACCGCGACCACCGTCATCTCGCCGGCCTGCAGCGCCTCCTGCTTGCGCTCCATCGCCGTGTCGACCGACGCGATCCGGCTCCCGTGCGCCACGAGGTTCGCGAGGTCACCGCGGCTGGCCCACTGGAGGCGGTCGGCGTCCAGGCGCAGGGACGCAGCCAGCGAGCGGGCGGCCGCGAGGGTCTCGGCGCCGGGCCCGACCACCAGCAGCACCTCGCCGGGACCGGTCGGCACCGCGGGCGCCGCCGGCAGCTTGGCGAGGACCCGGGTCAGCGCGGCGTAGGTGCCGTGGGCGGCGATGTCGGCCGCGAAGCCGCCACCGAGCAGCGCCTCGGGCAGCCCGAGGGCGCGCAGCCGGTTCACGACGCCGACGGCCTCGATCATCCGCGGGTCGACCATGCCCCCCATGGGGACCAGCCCGCCGGGACGCTCCCGCACGGACGTGACGACGACGGCGCTGCCACCGGTCCGCGCACCCGCGCGGGGCACCGGCAGCGGCGTCACCGTGGCCAGACCCTGCGGCGCCCGGGACGACGCCACGCGGGCCACGGCCTGGCCGGGGACCGGCGGGAGCCGCCGCGGCGGCGGCACCGGCGGGCGACCGCCCAGCAGCGGCGGGATGGCCAGCTGCGCCCCCGGGCTGGGCGGCGGCAGCAGGGACAGCGGCGGCAGGATCGTGGTCGCGTCCAGCGGCAGCGGCGCCGGGTCGCTCGCCGTGGGGGCGAGGACGTCGGTCACGACCTCCCACTCGTCGGACTCCGCGGCGCCCTCCACCCAGCCCGGCTCGGCTGCGGCGGCCGACCGGATCGCCGGGCGCTGGGACGCGTTGGACAGCACGCCGCGGAGGATGTCGGTGAGGACGTCGTCGGAGGTGTCGTGCGCCAGCGCGGCGCGCAGCACCTCCGCCATCGCCTCCTCCCGGACGCTGGCCGGTCCTGCGACCTCGGGCTCGGACAGCCACTCGGGTGCGCCGGCGTCCTCCATCGGGAGGGCGAACTCGACGGTGATCGGCTCGGCCATCCGGACCGCCTCGCGCTCGGCGGCGATGCGGACGGCCTCGGCAGCCGCGGCCTGCTCGGCCAGGATGCGGGCGGCCTCGCGCTCTGCCACCAGGCGTGCCGCCTGACGCTCGGCGGCCATCCGGGCGGCTTCCTGCTCGGTGGCGATGCGGGCGGCTTCCTGCTCGGCGGCGATCCGCGCCGCCTCTTCCTCGGCGGCGATGCGGGCGGCTTCCTGCTCGGCGGCGATGCGCAAGGCCTCCTGCTCCGCGGCGATGCGGGCTGCCTCCTGCTCGGCGGCGATGCGGGCGGCTTCCTGCTCGGCCGCGATGCGCATGGCTTCCTGCTCCGCGGCGATGCGCGCAGCTTCCTGCTCCGCGGCGAAGCGCGCAGCCTCTTCCTCGGCGGCGATGCGGGCGGCTTCCTGCTCGGCGGCGATGCGCGCAGCCTCCGCGGCCAGCCGGGCGGCCTCTTCCTCGGCGGCGACCCGGGCGGCCTCCGCGGCCAGCCGGGCGGCCTCTTCCTCGGCGGCGACCCGGGCGGCCTCTTCCTCGGCGGCGATGCGGGCGGCCTCCTGCTCGGCGGCCAGCCGGGCGGCCTCTTCCTCGGCGGCGAGACGTGCGGCTTCGGCGGCGGCCCGCTCCCTGGCCAGGCGCGCCGCCTCGCGCTGCGCGGTGATGCGGGCGGCCTCCTGCTCGGCGGCGAGGCGGGCGGCCTCGGCGCGCTCGGCCGCAGCCCGCTCCGCGGCGGCCTTCTCGGCGGCGGCCCGCTCGACCGCGGCGAGCGCCGCAGCCAGGCCCGCGCCGGCCGTAGGGGTGGCGGGACCGCGGCGGGCAGTGGCAGAGCGTCCGGCGGCCTCGGTGCGCGGCGCGGCGGTGCGCGACGCCGCGGCCTGCGGGACCGCGGTGCTCACGGCCTCCTCGACGGCGGCCCGGACCTCGGAGTCGTCGCTCACGACCTGCGCCAGCGCCGCGGTGAACAGGGACGGGCCCGCGGGCTCCCCATCGGCCCGGGGCGTGGCCGGCGGTCGGGTACCGGCTCCGGTCCGGGCGCGCGGTGCGGTGGCCGGTCGCGCGTTCGCCGCCGCGCCGCCGCGAGGGGCCGCGGAACGGCCGGCGGACGCCGCCCGGGCGAAGCTGGCGCGGTCGTAGACGCCGACGTCGGGGGCGTCCCCGGCCCCGTGGCCCAGCAGCCCGGCCAGCTCGTCGACCGGGTCGGGGCGCGAGGACCGGGTGGCACCGGCTCGACGGGCCGGCTCCTGGCGGGCGGCCGGGTACGCGTCGTCGTCCCGGTCGTCGGCGAACCGGTCGTCCCGGCTCAGCGCGGCCTCGATGCGCCGTCGGGAGTCGGCCAGCGGCGCCGGCTCGCGGCGGCGCTGCTCCACCTCCTCGACCTCGGCGACGTAGCGCTCGGTGGCGAAGAAGCCCATGACCCCGCCGCTGCGCGTCTTGCGGACGGCGACCACGCGGGCGGACGAGCCGTACTTCTCGCGCGCAGCGGCGATGGCGCCCTCGCGCGTGGCGGCCTCAACGGATGGCAACGGCACCGCTCACCACTCCCAGTGACTCGATGGTGGCCGTCCGGGAGACCTCCGAGTAGGAGATGACCGGCAGCCGGGGCAGGACCTGGCGCATCAGGCGGGACAGAGCCGCCCGGATCTGGGGGGAGCACACGAGCACCGGGGCGAGGCCGTGTCGCTCGGCCTCCTCCAGCAGCCCGGAGCACCCGGTGACGAGCGCGTCGACCGAGCCGGCGTCCAGCGCCAGCACCTGGCCGCCGTCGCTCTGCCGGACCGACTCGAGCAGGCGCTGCTCGAACCCGGGGTCCAGCGTCAGCACGTGCAAGCGCTCGTCGGGGCTGACGTAGGGGTGGCTGATCGCGGCGCCCAGCACGGCGCGCACGGCCTCGACCAGCCCGTCGAGGTCGGTCGACGTCTTGGCCCGGACCGACAGCGCCTCGAAGATGCGCACCAGGTCGCGGATGGAGACGTTCTCGGCCAGCAGCGCGTGCAGCACGCGCTGCACCTCGCCGAGGGTGAGCAGCGCCGGGGTGAGTTCCTCGACGACGATCGGGTGGGTCCGCTTGACCATCTCGACGAGCAGCCGGACGTCCTCGCGGCCCAGCAGCTCGGCGGCGTTCTGCCGCACGACCTCGGCCAGGTGGGTCGTGATGACCGACGAGCGGTCGACGACCGTGGCACCGGCCATCTCCGCCTGCCGCTGCAGCTCCACGGGCACCCACTTGGCCGCCAGCCCGAACACCGGCTCGCGGGTGGCCCGGCCGGGCAGCCCGTCGAGCCCGTCGCCGATGGCCAGGACGGTGCCGGCCGGGGAGGTCCCCTTCGCCGCCGGGACGCCGTTGAGCCAGATGACGTACTGCGAGGCGGGCAGGTCGAGGTTGTCGCGGGTGCGCACGAGCGGGATGACCAGGCCGGTCTCCATGGCGACCTTCCGGCGCAGCGCCTTGACCCGGTCGAGCAGGTCGCCGCCGCGGCTGGAGTCGACGAGGTCGACCAGGTCGAAGGCCACCTCGAGCTCCAGCGGGTCCACCCGCATCTTCTCGGCGATGGCCTCGGGGGAGTCGGGGCGCGGCTCGTCGTCGTCGGCGACCGCGGCCTCGGCGTCGTCGTCCTCGTCGACGGTCTCCTGCATGCGCGCGGCGAGGAGGAAGAAGAGCGCCGCGATGATCAGGAACGGCAGCACCGGGATGCCGGGGATGAGGCACAGGGCCAGCGCGCCGCCGCCGGCGATGCGCACCGGTTGCTTGAAGCGGCCCAGCTGGGCGAGCAGGTCGCTGCCCATGTCGCCGTCGGAGGCCGAGCGGGTGACGATGATGCCGGTGGCGGTGGAGAGCAGCAGGGCGGGGATCTGGGAGACCAGGCCGTCGCCGACGCTCAGCAGCGAGTAGGTCTGCACGGCCTCCCCGGGAGCCATGCCCTTCTGCATGACGCCGATCGCGAAGCCGCCGATGAGGTTGATCAGCGTGATGATGATGGCCGCGATCGCGTCGCCCTTGACGAACTTCGAGGCGCCGTCCATCGACCCGTAGAAGTCGGCCTCGGCGGTGATCTCCGTGCGGCGCCTGCGGGCCTGCTTCTCGTTGATCAACCCGGCGTTGAGGTCGGCGTCGATCGCCATCTGCTTGCCCGGCATGGCGTCGAGGGTGAAGCGCGCGCCGACCTCGGCCACACGGCCGGCGCCGTTGGTGATGACGACGAACTGGATGATCGTCAGGATCACGAAGATCACGAGCCCGACGATCAGCGAGCCGCTGATCACGAAGTGCCCGAAGGCCTCGATCACCTTCCCGGCGAAGCCCTCGCTGAGCACCAGCCGGGTGGAGGAGACGTTCAGCGCCAGCCGGAACAGCGTCGCGATGAGGATCAGCGCCGGGAAGACGGCGAAGTCCAGCGGCCGCCGGATCTGCATCGCGACCAGCAGGATGAGCAGGGACGCGGTGATGTTGAGGCCCAGCAGCACGTCCAGCACGGCCGCGGGCAGCGGCACGACCAGCATGAGCACGATGGCCACGACGCCGATCGGGACCGCGGCCCTGCCCATGCCTCTCACACCGAACTCATCGGCAGTTCGGCTCAACCCCGGCACCGGCCGGCAGCCGGCCCGGCGCACGCGTCCCAGCCGCCCCACCGGTCACGGGCAGGCGGCTGCGCGAGATCTGCACACTCGTCGGCATCAGCGCCTGATGCCGACGACTGTGCAGATCTCGTCGAGGAAGAGGAGGGGAGGGGTCAGGACGCCGCGGGCACCCTCCTGCGACCGGCCACGGGGAGCCCCTCGACGTCGGGCGCCTCGAAGCCCGGGCGGTGCAGACCGCCGTGCACCCCGCGGGCGCCCAGCTGCATGACGAAGGCCAGCACCCGGGCCACCGCGGTGAACAGCTGCGGCGGCACCTCCTGACCGATGTCGCAGGAGGCGTGCAGGGCCCGGGCCAGGGGGATGTCCTGCACCATCGGGACGCGCGCCTCGGCCGCCTTCTCGCGCAGGGTCGCCGCGATGAGGTCGGCGCCCTTGGCCACCACCCGCGGCGCACCCTTGGCGGGCTCGTACTTCAGGGCCACGGCCACGTGGGTCGGGTTGACCAGCAGCACGTCGGCCTGGGCGACCTCGGCCATCATCCGGTTGCGGGACATGGCGAGGGCCGTCGACCGCCGCTGGGCCTTGATGTGCGGGTCGCCCTCGGACTGCTTGTGCTCCTGCTCGATCTCGTAGCGGCTCATCTTGAGCTGCTTCATCATCTTGATCCGGACGATCACGTAGTCGACGACGGCGATCAGCAGCCCGGTGACGGCGACCACCCGCAGCATGAGCACCGCGCAGCTCGTGAAGGTGCTGACGATCACCGAGATCGGCAGCGCGCCGGCCGAGGCCACCAGCGTCTGCGCCCGCTCGCTGAAGACCACGACGACGACCCCGAGCGCCGCCGTCTTGATCACCGCCTTGGACGCCTCCCAGAGGCCCTGCGTGCCGAACATCCGCTTGATGCCCGGGAAGGGGTTGAGCTTCTTCAGGGTGGGCTTGAGGGGCTTGGCCGTCACCGTGACCCCGCCCTGCGCCGCCGACGCCACGATGCCCACGACCATGAGGCCGAGGGCGACGGGCAGCAGCGTGGAGAGGAACGCCGACAGCGCCTGCCCGAGCAGGCCGGTGAGGCGCTCGGAGCGCGGGTCGTCGGCCACCGCGCCGATCTGGACGAACAGCTCGCCCACCGCGGTGTAGGCGTTGCCGGTCAGCATCGGCATCAGGAAGCTGGCGACCGCCACCCCCGCCCAGGTGCCCAGCTCCTGGGTCCGGGGGATCTGGCCGTCCTTGCGCGCCTCCTTGAGGCGCTTCGGAGTCGGCTTCTCGGTCTTCTCCCCACCGGGACCGTCCTTGGCCATCAGCCCACCCCCTCACCGGGGGTGCGCGGCCGTCGCTGCGCGGCCATCAGCCGCTCCGCAGCGAGACGATGGCGCGGGTGGCCTGCTCGAGCAGCGCGTCGAGGGCCGGGGGGAGCAGCGGGAAGGTCAGCCCCAGCAGCGCCAGGGTGAGCATGATCTTCACCGGGAAGCCGATGGCGAAGATGTTCAGCGCCGGGGCGGCGCGCGACAGCAGGCCCAGGGCGACGTCGGCGAGCAGCAGGACGGCGACCATCGGGCCGGCGATCTGCAGCGCGGCGAGGAACATCATCGAGAACGCCGTGAGCAGCACCTGCCCCACCTCGTCCGTGGGCAGCCCGCCGCCGACCGGCAGCCCCTCGTAGGACGTCGCGAATCCGCGGACGATCAGCAGGTGGCCGCCGCTGGTGAACAGCAGGGTCGTCGCCAGCAGGTAGTACAGCCGGCTGATCGTCCCGGACGTGTTCATCGACAGCGGGTCGTAGGCGGGCTGCAGGGAGAAGCCGCCGCTGACGTCGATGAGGTCGCCGGCGAACTGGACGGCGGCGAAGAACAGCTGGACGACGAAGCCCAGGCCCGCGCCGATCACCACCTCGGTGACGGCGCCGACGATGACGAAACCGGCGGTGGGCTCGGGCAGGCCGACGGCGATCTGGCTGAACAGGGCCACCGAGAGCGCCAGCGCCAGCGCCCCCTTCACCGGGGCCGGGATGCTGCGCGTGTTGAACGGCGGGGCCACCAGCACGAAGCCGGCCGCCCGGGCGGTGGCCATCAGCAGCGCCACGAGCGTGACCGCCGGGACCTCGAGGTCCATGCCGGTCAGGTCCGCCCGAGCAGCCGCGGGAGCGAGTCGAACAGCGACTGCGTGAAGCTGACCAGCTCCGACAGCACCCAGTTGCCCGTGATGAGCAGGGCGATGGCGACGGCGATCATCTTCGGGACGAAGGAGAGCGTGGCCTCCTGGATCTGCGTGGCCGCCTGGAACAGCGAGATGACGAAGCCGACCAGCAGCGCCGTCAGCAGGATCGGGGCGGCGACCTTCGCCCCGACCATCATCGTCTTGATCGCGATCTCGGTGACGTCGGCGTCGCTCACGACAGCTCCTCGCCGGCGCTCGTCGCCGGCGTGACCGCCGACGTCGTGGTGCTCCTGGGCGGACTCGCGAGCTGGTTCGTCACGTGTAGCTCCCGACCAGCGAGGTCGTGATCAACGCCCAGCCGTCGACGATCACGAACAGCAGCAGCTTGAACGGCAGGGACACGATCGTCGGCGGCACCATCATCATCCCCATCGCCATCAGCGCGGAGCTGACCAGCATGTCCAGCACGAGGAAGGGGATGAAGATGACCAGCCCGATGATGAAGGCGCTCTTGAGCTCGGAGAGCACGAACGCGGGGATGAGCGTCGTCATGCTCACCGACTCCCGGTCCTCGGGCCGCTCCTCGCCCGACAGGCCGACCATCAGCTCGAGCTCGTCGTCGCGGGTGTTGTCGAGCAGGAACTCCTTGAGCGGGACCACGCCCACGTCGTAGGCCTGGCCGACCGTCATCTGGCCGTCGAGGTAGGGCTGCACGGCCTGCTCGTTGATGTCGGAGAGCACCGGCCCCATCACGAACAGCGTGAGGAACAGGGCGATGCCGGTGAGCACGGAGTTCGGCGGCGACTGCTGCAGGCCCAGCGCGTTGCGCGTCAGCGACAGCACCACGGCGATCTTGGTGAACGACGTCGCCAGCAGGAGCACCGAGGGCGCCACGGACAGCACGGTGATCGCGAGGATCAGCGTCACCGAGGTGCTGGGGCTGCCCCCGCCGACGGAGATGTCGACACCGCCGTCGACCGCCGGCGCCACCGGTGCGGTCGGTGCCGCCGGGGGCGTGGGCGCGTCCGGCGCGGCCGACGCGGGGCCGGCCAGCAGCACCGCCACCAGCGCGCCGGCGAGCAGCGCCAGCAGCAGGACGACGGTCCGGCGTGCGGCCGGGGACGTCGCCCGCGCGGGCACGGGGGTCGGGGTGGACATCAGCGGCGGACCGTCCGCTCGCGCAGCTGCTGGACCAGGCCGTTCCAGCTGCCGCGGTCGAGCACCGAGCCGGCGAGGACCCCGCCGGGCCGGGCGGTCGCGAGGGGCGCGCGCGCGCGGTCGCCGGCCCCGCTCCCCAGCTCGGCGGGCTGGTGGTCGGCGTGCACGGGCTCGACCGTCTGGCCGTCCACCTCGGCCAGGAGGGTGACCGTCTGCTCGGTCGCCCCCACCACCAGCACCCGGTCGGCGATGCGGATGACGTTCACCGTGCTGGCGCGGCCCACCCGCTGGTTGGCCACGACCTCGACCAGCCCGTTCGAGGCGCCCAGCCCGCGCTTGCGGGCCAGGCGCGCGGCGAACCACAGGACCCCGCCGACGAACGCCAGCGACAGGACCAGCCGGATGAGCATCCAGGTCATGGGGCCATGCCCCCGAGCTCGGTGGCGGCGTCGCTGACGATCTCGCTGATCCGCAGGCCGAAGTCCTCGTCCACCACGACCACCTCGCCGCGGGCGATGAGCGTGCCGTTGACCAGCAGATCGGCCGGGGCGCTCGCGGCGCGGTCGAGCTCGACGACCTCGCCGGGGTGCAGGGAGAGGAGCTCGCCGACGGTCATCCGCGTGCGGCCGATCTCCACGGTGACCTCCATGGCCACGTGCCGCAGCAGCTCCAGGCTGCCGCGCCGGCTGCGCTGCGGCTGGGGGAGCGTGACCTGCAGCGCGAGGGTCGCGGTGTGCTCGCCGGCCTCGTCGGCGCCCAGCAGCGGGACCGCGACGAACATGCCCTTGTCGCGCAGGCCGTCGAGGGCGGTGACCGGGTCCTCGGTGCGCTCGGAGTCCACGCGGACCCGGCCGAGGGCGGCCGCGGCCGCCTCCAGGGCCGGCCGCAGCGCGGTCGCGACGTCCATCGGGCCCACCGGGGAGTTGTCCAGTGCCTCGACCACCTCGGCCGACAGCACCAGGACGACGTCCCCGGTGACCTCTCCGGACAGCCGGGCGCTGACCGCCGCCGCGGCCGTGGCGGGCAGCACGACCGCATCGGGGTCGGTGACGGCGTCGCCGGCGAGCAGGTCGACCGGCGAGGGCACCAGCGAGGCCGCGGCCGACGCGGCGGCGACGACGACGGCGGCGATCGTCTCGGAGGCCCGGCCGGCGTCGGCGGAGACGGAGTCCAGCGTGGTGGTCATGCGGTGTCCTTTGCGAGGTCCCTGGTGGTGTCCCGGGCGGCGTACGGGGTGGGCACGATGGCGGCGGCCAGCCGGCGGCGGTGGTTGCTGGCGATCGCATAGGCGAAGGTCACGTCGTTGGTCGTGACCTCGAGCGGGCTGTCGCGCGGGTGACGCAGCAGGAGCACGTCACCGACCGCGAGGGACAGCAGGTCGCTGGAGGAGACCTCCAGCGGGGTGAACCGCACGCTGACGTCGACCGGCACCAGCTCCAGCCGGGCGGCGAGCAGCTCCGCGGCCCGCTGCCGCTTGCGCTGGGCGGCCTCGGACAGGTGCGGGGAGGTGGCGTTGTTCAGCGGCGTGGCGAACGACGAGAACGGCAGGACCAGCGTCGCCTGGCCGTCCCGGTCGCCGACGGCGAGCTCGAAGCTGGCGACCATCACGGTGTCCGAGCCGGCCGCGGCCTGCGCCAGCGCGGGGTTGTACTCCAGGCCGTCGCGCACCGGCTGGATCTCGGCGATGTGCGCGAACGCCGCCGCGAACTCCTCGAGCAGCCGGTTGAGCAGCTGGCCGGTGATGGTGGTCTCCATCGCCGTCATCGGCCGGTCCGGCTGGTCGGCGGCCCCGGAGCCACCGAGCATGTGGTCCACGGTGGCCATCGCGATGTCCAGCGGGTAGGCCAGCAGCCCCTTGCCGGCCAGGGGCTCGAGCGTGAACGTGGTGAGGAAGTACGGGTTGGGCAGTGTCGCGACGTAGTCGTCGTAGGACTGCTGCTCGATGTTCTGCAGCTCCATGCGGGCACCGGTGCGCAGCAGCGTCGTCAGGACGGTCGTCGCCTGGCGGGCGAACGCCTCCTGCGCGATCTGCAGCACGCGCACGTGCTCGCGGCTGAGCTTGGTGGGGCGGCGGAAGTCGTACGTGCGGGGCGCGCCGCGGCGGCGGCTCCCCGTGGCCGGGATCCCGGCGCCACCGGGCGCGGGTCCGTTCTCGGGGCGGGTCACGCCTCCCTCATCGGCGGACCGCGGGCGCAGGCTGACCGGCGGCGCGGTGCGCCGCCGGTCAGCCGGGGAAGACGTGACGCGTGGGACCGGTGGTGCGCCGGCCCCGTGCGGGTGGCTACTGGGTCACGTACTCCGTGAAGTAGATGTCCATGACCATCTGCGTGCCGTGCTCGTGGTCGGTGTAGGCCTCGACGATCTGGTGCCGCAGCGACTCCTTGAGGGCGTCGCGGGCGGTGGTCACATCGGTCGGCTGGGCCTGGGAGAACGTCGAGATGACCAGGTCCAGTGCCTTGGAGCCGTCGACCGAGCTCCCCCCGTGGCCGCCGCCGGCGGCGTCCTCGGTGAGCTGGAGGGCGATGCCGACCTTGAGGTAGCCGCCGCCGGCCAGGTTGACCGCGATCGACTCCAGCGGCAGCACCTCCCCGGCCACCGGCTCGTGGGCCTCGCCGCTCCCGGAGAAGAGGAAGAAGTAGGCGCCCGCGCCAATGGCCACCAGCGCCACCGCGACGATGACCAGCAGCTTCTTCTTGCCGCCGCCCTTCGCCTCGTCCTCCGTCGCCTCGGCGTCGTCGGTCTTCTTCCTGCTCACGGGTGGCCTCCCTCGGTGGCGTCGGTCGTGTCGGTGGTCGTGCCGGTCGCCGGGGTGCCGGCACCGGTCGGGGTGGTGGCGGCGCCCGCGCTGAGGCCGGGCAGCAGCTCGTTGGCCTCGGCGGAGGCGGTGGAGAGGACGACGATGTCGACCCGGCGGTTGAGCGTGATCGCGCCCGGGTCGCCCTCGGGCACCATCGGGCGGGTGGAGGAGTAGCCGGTGGCCGACATGTGCACCTCGGGGACGCCGGCCCCGGCGAGGTAGCGCACGACGGTGGAGGCCCGGGCTCCCGACAGCTCCCAGTTCGAGGGCCAGGGACCGCCCGCGGTGACCGGCAGGTGGTTGGCGTGCCCCTCGACGTCGAGCTCGTTGGGCAGGCCGGCCAGGGCCGGTGCGATGGCGTCGAGGATCGACCGGCCCTGGGGCAGCAGCGTGGCGCTCTCGGCGTCGAACAGGACCGGGTCGGACACGATGTGCACGACGAGGCCGCGCTCGTTGATCTCGTAGCGGGCCGCACCGCCGTACCCCGCCGCGGCGAGGGCGCCGTCGATGCGGGCCTGCACGCCCTGCAGGGACTGGAACTGGGCCTGCGCCTCGGCCGCCAGCTGCCGGGCCTCCTGCGCGGCGGCCTCCGCGGCCGCGGCGGCGACGGCCTCCTGGGCGGCCGGGGCGGGCGGGATCTGGATGTCGACGGCGGCGTCGAGGGCCGGCAGCACCGAGGAGTCGGAGCTCGTGCCGGGGCCGGTGATGGCCTGGATCGGTGCGCCGAAGGCCTCGGAGAGCCCGGACGCCAGGGCGGCGAACTTCTCCTTGTCGACCTGGCTCATCGCGAAGAGGACCACGAAGAGGACGAGCAGCAGCGTCATCATGTCCGCGTAGGACACCAGCCACCGCTCGTGGTTCTCGTGCTCCTCGTGCTCCGGGTGCTTCTTGCGCCTCCGGCCGCCGTGGCCGGCGCTCATGCGGCTTCCTTGGCGGCCTCACTGGGCGGGATGAGCGAGGTCAGCTTGAGCCGGACGGCGCGCGGGCTGGTGCCGGCCTGGATCTCGGCGATGCCCTCGACGAGCAGCTCCATCTGGGCGGCCTGCAGCTCGCTGACCCGGAGGATCTTGGCGCCCATCGGGAGGAACCAGAAGTTGGCGGCCATGACGCCCCACAGGGTGGCGACGAACGCCGCGGCGATCATCGGCCCGAGGGCCTCGGGGTTGCTCAGGTTCCCCATGACGTTCATCAGGCCGACGATGCAGCCGACGATGCCGATGGTCGGCGCGTAGCCCCCCATCGTCGTCATGAACTTGGCGGCGACCTTGTCCTCGGCCTTCTTGGCCGCGATCTCGCTCTCGAGGACGTCGCGCAGCTGCTCGGGGTCGGTGCCGTCGATGCCCATCTGCAGGCCGCGCTTGAGGAACGGGTCCTCGATCTGCTTGACCTGCGCCTCGAGCGCCAGCAGGCCCTCCTTGCGGGCCTTCTCCGCGAGGCCGACGAGGGTCTGGATCTGGTCGCTGGCCGGCGGCACCTTGGCCGGCAGCACCGCCATCTTGAACCAGCCGGGCATCTTCTTGAGGTCGTCCATCGTCTGGCCGACCATCGCGGCGCCGAACGTCGCGACGATCACCAGCACGATCGCCGGCAGGAAGAGCAGGCTCATCGGGTCGGCGCCCTCCATGACCATGAAGGCCAGGAGGGCGACCAGCGAGAGGACGATGCCGATCAGGGATGCGGGATCCACGGGTCAGCGCTCCTCGCGAGCCGGGAAGGGGACGACCGAGCCGTGCGTCGGGGCGCTGTCGTCCGCGGGCTCGGTGAGCGGCGAGCGGTAGGACCCGCGGTCCATCTCGTAGGCGGTGGCGAGGATGCTCGCCCGGTACTCCCGGATCCCGGTGAGCACGTCCTCGACGCTCTCGCGCACCACGAACTTCGTGCCGTCGACCAGGAAGACGACGGTGTCGGGGTGGCCCTCGACCCGCTCGATCAGGTCGGGGTTGAGGGCGAACTGCTCCCCGTTCAGGCGCGTCACTCGGATCACGGGTCTGACCTCTTGCTCGTTCGACGGGGGAAGCAGCCGCTGCGACGTCGGCGCGGCTGGTACTGGTATCGGCCCAGGTGGGAAGGCTCTTGAGTCGAAGCCCCGGGCTCACCCGAGGGGGGTGGTCGCCGGGGATCCCGCACCGGGGGTGGCGGCGCCGGCCCCGGCGGGGCACGCCGCGGCCCGGCCCCCCCCGACGGGGGAACCGGGCCGCACGGCCTCCCTCGGCGGCCCGTCACGGGCCGCCGAGGGAGGCCCTCGAGGTCATCGCTTCATGTTGACGAGGTCCTGCAGGACCTCGTCGGAGCTGGTGATGACGCGGCTGTTGGCCTGGAAACCGCGCTGGGCGACGATCAGCCCGGTGAACTCCTCGGCCAGGTCGACGTTGGACATCTCCAGCGCGCCGGCCAGCAGCGAGCCGCGGCCGCCGGTGCCCGGCGTGCCGATGAGGGCGAGCCCGGAGTTGTTGCCCGGGCGGTAGGTGCTGCTGCCGGCCTTCTCCAGGCCGCCGGGGTTGGCGAAGGTGGCCAGGGCGATGCGGCCCAGCGTCACGATCTCGCCGTTGGAGAAGACCCCGGAGACCGTGCCGTCGTTGCCCAGGCTGAAGGTCTCCAGGACGCCGGCGCCGTAGCCGTTCTGGCTGGTCGCCGAGGCCGTGGTCGGGCTGCCGTACTGGGTGACGCCCCGGACGTCGATGGTCACCGGACCGGTCCAGCCGGCGGGCAGCGCGGTCAGGGTGAACGTCCCCGCCGCCGGCGTGGCGAGGTTGCCGCTGCCGTCGAAGGTCAGCGCCACCGGCGCGGCCAGCAGGCTGACCGGCGGCGCGGTGGTGGCGGGGGGCACCGGCGTGCCCGGGCGGCGGACGTCGGCCTCCCAGCCGGCCGCCGTCCGGGTGAAGACGTAGGAGACCGGGATCTCCCGGCCCAGGTCGTCGAACATGGTCACCTGGGTCTCGACCTGCGTGCCGACCTCGGCGGCCGCCGACAGGTTGCCCGCGACGGTGCCGCCGATCTCGCCGGCGCCGCCGGTCATCTTCGGCGCGACGCCGCGGCCGAACGGGATCGTCAGGTTGCCGATGGCGCCGTTCTGGTCGACGTTGCCGTCGGCGTCGGCGGCCCAGCCCTGCAGGACGGCGCCGCTGTCGGTGATGATGTTGCCGGCCAGGTCGAAGCCGAACGAGCCCGAGCGGGTGAACAGCTGCTCGGTGCCCGACCGCACGACGAAGAAGCCGTCGCCCTCGATCATGAAGTCGGTGGCGCGGCCGGTCGTCTGCGTGGCGCCCTGCGCCCAGTTGGTGCTGATGCCGGCGACCTTGACGCCCAGCCCGACCTGGGCGGGGTTGCTGCCGCCGTTGCCGTCCACGGGCGCGCCACCGGCGCGCAGGGTCTGGGACAGGGCCGCCTCGAAGACGGCGGACTGGCTCTTGAAGCCGACCGTGTTGACGTTGGCGATGTTGTTGCCGGTGACGTCGAGCTTGGTCTGGTGGGCCTTCAGGCCGGAGATGGCCGAGAACATCGAGCGGAGCACGGGAGGTCCCTTCGGGGGTGGGATGGGGTCGACGGGAGCCCGTGCATCGGGGCCCGCCGCGGGGGTTCGAGAGGTGGGGGCAGGGGTCTCGGCGTCAGGAGGCGGGGAGTCTGACCTCGGTCAGGCGGGCGAAGGGCACCTCGCGGCCCCCCACGACGGCGACCGGGTCGTCGGAGCCGAAGCGGACCGAGCTGACCGTCCCGGACCGGGTGACACCGCTGTCGTCGGTCCAGCTGACGGCGTGCCCGACGAGCGCGCCGGCCGACAGCGACCGCTGCAGGGTGAGTAGGGAGGCGTTCTGCTTGGACAGCTGCTCCAGCTTCTCGACCTGGCTGAACGTCGCCGTCTGCGACATGAACTCGGTCGTGCTCGCCGGGTTGTTCGGGTCCTGGTAGCGCATCTGGGCGACCAGGAGCTGCAGGAACATGTCCTTGCCCATCTGGTCCGGGCGCGCCACCGATGTGGTGGGGGCGACGGCGGGGACCGTGGTCACGCCGCTGACGGGTGTGGTCATCGCAGGTCCTCTCTCAGACCCGGACGTCGAGTCCGGACGGCGTGGGGGAGCCGGGACGGGCCGGGCGGCCGGTCTCGGGGTCGGTCTCGCGGGTCCACGGGCGGCCGTTGCCCTCGCCGCGGGCGGCGGCCTGCTCCCGGGCCTCCTGCTGCCGCTGGTGCTGCTGCGCGGCGGTCCAGGGATCGCCGCTGTCGCGGCTCACGTCGAGCCGGGAGAGGGTCAGCCCGGAGGCCTCCAGGTCGCGGCGCAGGTCGGGCATCGCGTCGAGCAGGGCCGCGCGGCCGGCCTCGGAGGCGTGCCGCAGGTGCAGGTCGATGGCGCCGTTGCGGACGGTCACCCGGACCTCGACGGTGCCCAGCGACTCGGGCGTCAGCACCATCGTCATCGTGTGCGTGCCGTCGGGGCGGCTGGAGAGCTGGGCCACGACGGGGGCGACCTGGGGCGCCACCGGAGCTGGGGGTGCCGGCGCCGGGGTGGCCGCCACCGCCGGAGCCGGGGCCGGCGTGGCAGGGGCCGCCGGCGCGGCCGCCGGGGTCAGCGGCGTGGCGGGGGAGTCGCCGTCGGCGTGCGGACCCGTCCCGGCCTGCTCCTGGCCGGCGGCGGGGGAGGGCACGGGCAGGCCGGCCGGTGCGTCGGCCGGTGCGGCGGCCGGGGCGGCAGGCGCGGACGAGGACGCCGGCTGTGCGGTCGGCTCGCCCGCCGCCGCGGGCTCGGCCGGGACCGGGCCGGCCGGGACCGGGCCGGCCGGGACCTCGCCGGCCGGGACCGCGGTGGCCGGCGCGGGGGTCGGCGGAGCGGTGACCGCGACCGGCGTGGGCGCGTCCGGTGCGGAGGCGGCGTCCGCGGAGGCCGGCCCGCCGGCGGGCGCCGCAGCGGGCAGCCCGGACTGCGCGGGGGCCGGGGAGGCCGCGGTCGCGGGAGCGGGCAGCGGCCCGTCCTCGGCCGCCGGCGCCGCGAGGGGCATCGACGCGACCGGGCCGGTCGACGGGGTGTCGGCCGCGTCGGCCGCGGACTCCCCGGTGGGCAGGGCGGCCGGGGTGGCGACCGCGAGGGCGAAGGCGAACGCCGCCGGGTCGAGCACCTGCGGGCCGGTCGGGGCCTCCTGCTCGGGAGCGGGCTCGGCGTCGGCCACCGGCGTCACGGGGGCGTCGTCCTCCGGGGCCGTCGACTCGGGGCCGCGCTCGGGCCGACCCCGGCCGCCGCCGAGCGCGTCGTCCAGGGCCGAGGCGAACCGGGGGGAGTGGCGCGGGGCCGCGGACTGCGGGGGAAGTGCCGGCGCGGCCGGCACCATCGAGGGGAGGACGGGTGCTGTCATGAGTAGGCCTCCGCGGCCCTGAGGACCTTCGACACGTAGGACTGGGTCTCCCCGTACGGGGGGACGCCGCCGTAGCGGGACACCGTGCCCGGGCCCGCGTTGTAGGCGGCCAGGGCGAGGTCGGTCGAGCCGAACCGGTCGGTCAGCTGACGCAGGTAGCGCGCGGCGCCGTCGATGGCCGAGGCCGGGTCGCCCGGGTCGACGCCGAGGCCCCGCGCCGTGGCCGGCATGAACTGCATGAGGCCGGTCGCGCCGGCCGGGGAGACCGCCGAGGAGTTGAAGTTCGACTCCGTCCTGGCCACGGCGGCGAGCAGCGCGGGCTCGACGCCGTGCCGGGCACCGGCCGCGACGAACAGGTCGGAGTAGGGGACGCCGGCCAGGCCGCCGCCGGGCGCACCGGCCGCTCCCGCGGCGACGGGGGCGTCGGGCAGCACGCGGCGGATCAGCGTGGGGCTGCCGACGTCCTGGATCTTCACGACCTCGCCGGCCTGCGGCGCGGCGATCATCTTGCCGTCGCCGATGTAGATGCCGACGTGGTCGATGCCGGCCCGCGAGGCCGAGTTGTCGAAGAAGACCAGGTCACCGGGCCGGGCCTCGGCCAGGCTCGCGACCGGCCGGCCGGCGGTGGCCTGCTGCGCCGAGGTCCGTGGCAGGTCGAAGCCCAGGTCCTTGTACACCCGCTGCACCAGGCCCGAGCAGTCCAGACCGGTCGCCGGGTCGGTGCCGCCCCAGGCGTAGGGCACGCCGAGGTACCGGCGCGCCGCCTCGACCACCGAGGTCCCGGCGGCGCCGTCACCGCCGGGGGCGGGGCCGCTCGGCGCGGTGCCGGTCAGCCCCGCGGCGGCGGCCGCGCTCGACCAGGCGGCGGACGTCGAGGACACCTGGGTGCCCGACATCATCAGGATCCGGTTCTGGATCTCGGCGATGCGGCCGTGCACCGCGGTCAGTCCCTCCACGCGTCCTCCTCTCCTCGCCCCGTCGTCCCCGGTCCGCCGCGGGCGGAGTACCGGCCGGTCACCAGGTCGTCCACGGCCCGGCTCTCGGCGGCGTCCTCGGCGTGCCGCACGGCCAGCTCGTGCCGGTCGCGCAGCTTCGCCAGCGCCCTGGTCTCCTGCGCGGCGGCGGTCCACCGGGCGCGCAGCAGCTGCGCGTGCTCGGCCGACGCCTGGGCCGTCGACCGTGCAGCTGCTACATCGGCAGCCGCGGCCCGCGATGCGACCATCGCGGCGAGGAATCCGGCGCGGGTGTGCGTGCCGGTGATCGCGCGGGCGGGCAGCTCGCCGGCCAGCTCCTCCGCGCGGCGCTCCGCCGCGCGGGCCGCCGACTCGGCGTCGGCGTACGCCCGGGAGGCGGCCTGCTCCGCGGCGTCGCGCACCCGCAGCACCGGTGCCAGGCGGAAGGCCTGCCGCTTGCCCATCAGCGCACCCGCCGCATCAGGAGGTCACGATGCGGTGCAGCCGGTCCCAGGCCTCGGCGGTGCCGGTGGAGTCGTCCATCGACTGGCGCAGGAAGGCGTCCAGCGCCGGGGACAGCGCGCGGGCCCGGTCCACCAGGGGATCGCTGCCGGCCTGGTAGGCGCCGATCTCGACGAGCTCCTTGACGTCGCGCAGCGCCCCGAGCAGCCGCCGGGCCTCGCGGGCATCGGCCATCTGGGCGGCGGGGACCACCGCGCCGGCGACGCGGGAGATCGACTCCAGGACGTCGATGGCGGGGAAGTGCCCGGCGGTGGCCAGCCGGCGGGTGAGCACGACGTGGCCGTCGAGGATCGAGCGGGCGGTGTCGGCGATCGGCTCGTTGTGGTCGTCGCCCTCGACCAGCACCGTGTACAGGCCGGTGATCGACCCGGTGGCGCCGGTGCCGGCCTTCTCGAGCAGCTTCGGCATCATCGCGAAGACGCTCGGCGGGTAGCCGCGCGTGGCGGGGGGCTCGCCGGCGGAGAGCCCGACCTCGCGCTGGGCCATCGCGGTGCGGGTGATGGAGTCCATCAGCAGCAGCACGTCCCGGCCCTGGTCGCGGAACCCCTCGGCGATCCGGGTGGCGACGAAGGCGGCCTTCAGGCGGACCAGCGGCGGCTCGTCGGAGGTGGCGACGACGACGACGGTGCGCGCCAGCCCCTCGGCGCCCAGGTTCTCCTCGAGGAACTCCTTGACCTCGCGCCCGCGCTCGCCGATCAGGGCGATCACCCGGACGTCGGCCTGGGTGCCGCGGGTGATCTGCGCCAGCAGCGTGGACTTGCCGACTGCGGAGCCGGCGAAGATCCCCAGCCGCTGGCCCTTGCCGATCGGCACGAGGGTGTCCAGGGCGCGCACCCCGACGGGCAGCGGCTGGTCGACCCGGCGCCGCGCGAGCGCGTGCGGGGTCTCGCTGGCCAGGTCCACCCAGTGCACGCCGCCGCCCAGGGAGGGGCCGCCGTCGATGGGACGGCCGAGACCGTCGAGCACCCGGCCGAGCAGGGCCGGGCCCACCGGCACCTGCAGCGGCCGGCCGGTGCCGCGCACCGGCGCCCCGGCCTGCACGCCGGAGAGCTCGCCGAGCGGCATGCAGGTCAGCCGGTCGCGGGCGACGGCGACCACCTCGGCCAGCAGGCCGCGCGGGCCGGGGTTCACCTCGACGAGGTCGCCCACGGCCGCCGGCACGCCCTCGACGCCGAGGGTCAGGCCCATCGCGCCGACCACGGAGCCGGTGAGCTCCGGCCGGGCCGCCAGCCGGGCACGGGAGAGGACCCCGTCGCCC
Source organism: Trujillonella humicola (assembly GCF_046233715.1). Classification (NCBI taxonomy): domain Bacteria; kingdom Bacillati; phylum Actinomycetota; class Actinomycetes; order Geodermatophilales; family Geodermatophilaceae; genus Trujillonella; species Trujillonella humicola. The sequence goes on from NZ_JBJNRJ010000050.1 coordinate 34,838, forward strand.
CCCATCGCTCGCCGGCTCGCGCCGGGCCCCTGCGCCGGGGCCGTCAGGAGGGTCACGAGCGCAGCACCGCCCGGACGCGGGCCAGGGCACTGCCGAGCTGGGCGTCGACCCGCTGCACGCCGCACTCGCCGATGGCGCCGGCGCGCTCGACGGACAGGTCGCCCACGACGGTCACCGACGCGGGCAGGGCCGCCAGCGCCTCGGCCGGCACCTCGGCCAGGTCGTCGGGGTGCAGCCGCACGATGCTCGGGGCGTCGGCCGGCAGCAGCGTCATGGCCCGGCGCAGGGCGTCCACCCCGGCCGCGTCGACGCCGGCCAGCTCCCGGCCGAGCAGGTCCTCGACCAGGACCAGCACCGCGTCGAGCACGGAGTCGCGCAGCTCCTCGGCGGTGGGGACGGCGGCCTGCTCCAGCTGCGCCGCCGCGGCACCCAGGGCGGCGGTGGCCGACACCAGCCGGCGCTCCCACCGGGCCTGCGACTCGGCGAGCCGGGCCCGCGCCTCCTCCTCGGTGTCGGCGAGGGTCTGCGCCGCGGCCATGACGCCCTCGGCGTGCCCGGCGGCGAAGCCCTCCTCGCGGGCGTGCTCGCGCAGCCGGGCCAGCTCCTCGGCGTAGACGTCGCCCAGGCGCAGCACCCCGCGGCCGTTGGCGACCGGCAGGTCGGCGGCGCGGCGCACCGTCGTCCGCCGCTCGACGACCTCCGGCACGGGCAGCGGGAGCGGAGCCGGCCGGGGTGCGGGCACCTCGGGCCGCGCCGGCGGCGCGAGCGGCACGCCGTCGGCCTGCCGGTAGGGCGTCGCCGCGCGGGCCGACGCCCCCCTCAGCAGCACCGACGTCCCCGTCCCGGTCAGGTGCCCTGTTCCGCTGCGTCCCTCGGCCCCGTCCAGGGGCCCGCGCCGAGCGTGCGAGGCGTGGGGGGGACGGGGTCCTTCATCACGCGACGAAGTCATCGTCCCCGCCACGGTTGATCGTCAGGACACCCTGCTCCTCGAGCGTGCGGATGACGCCGACGACCTTGCCCTGGGCCTCCTCGACCGTGCGCGTGCGGACCGGGCCGAGCAGCTCGATCTCCTCGGCGAGGTTCTCGGCGGCGCGCTCGGAGAGGTTCCGGACGACCTTGTCGCGGACGTCGGGCCGCACCCCCTTGAGGGCGGTGGCCAGGTCGTTGGCCTCGACCTCGCGGAGCACCAGCTGCATGGAGCGGTCGTCGATGGTGACGATGTCCTCGAAGACGAACATCTGCGCGCGGACCTGCTCGGCCAGCTCCGGGTCGGTGCTGTCCAGCCACTCGAGGATGGAGCGCTCGGTGGGCCGCGGCGACCGGTTGATGATCTCGACCAGCGTCTCGACGCCACCCACCGTGGACATGTCCTGGTGCGCCAGCAGCGAGCCCATCCGCCGGCCCAGCTCCTCCTCGACCAGCCGCACCATCTCGGGGGTGGTGCGGTCCATCGTGGCGATCCGGTGGGCGACCTCGGCCTGCTGGTCGGGCGCGAACGCCGAGAGCACCTCGGCCGACTGCGCCGGCGTCATGTGGGCGAGCACCAGCGCGATGACCTGGGGGTGCTCGTCCTTGAGGAACGTGACCAGCTGCCGGACGTCGACGTTGCGCAGCGAGGCGAAGGGCACCTCGGTGTAGACCACGTTGAGCCGGGCGAGGATGCCCTCGGCCTTGTCCTCGCCGAGCCCGGCGGCCAGGATCTCGCGGGCGAAGTCGACGCCGCCGCGACCCACGTAGCGCTGCGCCGACATCATCTCGTGGAACTCGGTGAGGACGCCGTCGACGTCCTCGGGCTCCACGGTGTTGAGCTTCATCAGCTCGCGGGTCAGCGCCTCCACCTCGCGCGGCCGCAGGTTCGCCAGCAGGACGCCGGCCTCGTCCTTGGACATCTGGGCGAGGAAGACGGCGGCCTTGCGCAGCCCGGGCATCTCCGGGCGCCGAGGGGCCGGGGGCAGCGCGGGCAGGTTGGTCGGCGCGGCGCCGACGAGCTGCTCGACACTCGCGATGCTCAAACCACACCTCCGGTGGGGTACTCGTGCGACTTCGTCGCGCCGCTGGTTCTCCTATCGGCGCCCTTCGGGCCGCCTCGATGAATGGCTTCGCGATTCATCGAGGCGCGGTCAGCCTTCGGCCGACCGACGTCGTCCCGGGTGTGGATCATCGAGGCGAAGCCTCGGACAGCCAGCCGCGGAGCATCTGGGCGACCTCGTCGGGGCGCTCGCTGACCATCGTGGAGATCTCGCCCCGCACCCGGGCGCGCTCGGCGGCCTCGAGCTCCAGCGCGCGGTTGTCGACGGTCCGCTCCAGCAGCAGCGTCTCGTCGCGGGTGCTGGCCACCCGCAGCCGCTCGAGCTCGGCCATGACGTCGTCGTCGTACTCGAGCTCCTCGTCGTCGTCCTCCTCGCGCCGGCGGCTGCGCAGCCACACGATCAGGACGAGCAGCGCGATGCCCAGGCCGATGGCGCCGGTCTTGACCAGCGACCACATCTGGGCCTGCTTCTCGGCCTCGCGCGCCGCGGCCATGTCCGCCGCGGCCTGCTCGGCCGCGGAGGTGTCGAACCGCAGGGAGGCGACCGAGATGGCGTCGCCGCGTTCGGGGTCCAGGCCCACCGCGTTGCCGATCAGCTGCTGCACCTGCGCCTGGTTCATGTTGCCGGCGACGGCGTCGTCGAGGACGACGGCCACGGTGAGCCGGTTGATGGCACCGGGTGCGGTGGCGACGTTCTCCACGGTCTGGTCGACGGCGTTGTTCGCCGTGCTGGACTCCGTGGTGTAGGTCGACTCACCGCCGGTCCCGGCGTCCGCGGCGTTCTCCGGCCCGAGCACCCCGCCGACCGAGGCACCCGTGCCGGTGTACTCCTCGCTGGCCGTCTGCTCGGAGATGGGCGGCGTGCCCTCGGTGTAGGAGTGGGTGGTGGAGGTGCTGTCGCGCTGGGACATGTCGAGGTCGGCGCGCACCGACACCTGGGAGCGCCCGGGGCCGAGCACCCGGTCGAGGATCACCTGGGCGTTGGCGGCCAGCCGGTTCTCGTAGTCGGTCTCCATCTGCGACCGGGCGTCGCCGGAGGCGGCGGTCACGCCCTGGCCGGCGGCCGACAGCAGCTGGCCCGAGGTGTCGCTCACCGTGACCTGGTCGGGGCTCATGCCCTCGATGCTCGAGGCCACCAGGTTGGTGACCGACTGGATCTGCTGGCCCGACAGCTGCGTGCCCGGGGCCAGGTCCAGCAGCACCGACGCCGTGGGGTCGGCCTGGTCCCGGACGAACACCTCGTCCTTGGGCAGCGCCACGTGGACGACGGCCTGCCGCACGCCCTCCAGCGACTCCAGGGTGTTGGCCAGCTCGCCCTCGATGGCGCGCTGGTACTGCTTCTGCTGCTGGAACTCGCTGGTGGTGATGCCCTGCTCGTCCAGCAGCGCGTAGCCGGTGTCCGAGCCCGACGGCAGGCCCTTGCCGCTCATGGCCAGGCGCAGGTCGTAGACCTTCTCCTTCGGCACGAGGATGGTGCCGCCGCCGTCGGCCAGGTCGTAGGAGACGCCGCCGGCGTTGAGCTCCTCGACGATCGCCGAGGCGTCGCTGGCGGCCAGGTTGCTGAACAGCGGCGCCATGGTCGGCGTCGTGATCCACTTGACGAAGAAGAACCCGCCGAGCCCGAGCGCGGCGACGAGCAGGCCGATGACGACCTTCTGCCCGAGACTGATCGTCTCGAGCGCGGAGCGCAGCCGCCCCAGCGGGCCGGCGAGGGCAGCGGGCATCAGATGGGCATCCTCATGATCTCAGTGAAGGCATCGACGGCCTTGTTCTTGAGCGTCACGAACATCTCGGTGGTGAGCGCCGCCTCCTGGGCGGCGATCATGTAGTCGTGCACGTCCCGGAGGTCGCCGGTGGCGGCCCGGACGGCGAGGGCGTCGGCGGAGGACTGCGCGCCCTGCACGTTCTCGATCGCCCCGGTGAGGACGTCGGCGAAACCGTTCTGGGTGGCCGGCACGGGCGGCGGCTCGGCCGCGGCCTCGGCCCGGCCGATCCCCGCCAGCGTGGGGAACGAGGGGATGGAGATGCCGCCGATGGGCGAGGTCATGGTCAGTTCTTCCCGAGGTTGAGGGCGGCCCGGTAGGCGTCGGTCGCCCGCTCGACCGAGGAGAGGTTCGCCTGGTAGCCGCGCTGCGCCATGATCAGCTGGGTCATCTGGTCGGCGAGGTCGATGTCGGGGTAGCGGACGTAGCCGTCGGCGTCGGCCAGCGGGTGGTCCGGCTCGTGCACGAGGCGGCCCTCGCCGTTGCCGAACGCCGCGCCGGCGACGCGGACGCCGCCCTCGCCGCTGCCGTAGTCGACGGCCTGGGCGACGACGAAGCGCTCCCGGAACGCCTGCCCGTCGGTCGGGCTGACGTTGTTCATGTTCGCGATGTTGTCCGAGACGGCGTCCAGCCACTTGCGGTGCGCGTAGAGGCCGGTGCCGGAGATGTTCAGGGCGTCGAACACGTCACTGCGTCCTCAGGGACGACCGCAGCAGGCCGTACTTGCCGTCGAGCGCGTTGAGGGCCAGCTGGTAGCGCAGCCCGGTCTCGGTGGCGGTGACGGTCTCCGCGTCGAGGTGCACGTTGTTGCCGTTGGTGTTGGTCGGCTCCAGCGACCGGGCGATCGAGCCGCCGGTGATGCTCGGCGTCTTCCCGCGGGACAGCTCGCTGCGCAGCGTCGACTCGAAGTCGGTGCGCCCGGCCAGGTAGCCCGGGGTGTTGATGTTCGCGATGTTGTCGTTCGTGACGCGCTGCCGCTGGGCGAGCCCGGACAGGGCCGCGTGCAGCGTCGTCATCGTGACGTCGCCGATCATCGGGCGGCCCGCAGACGGGCGACGCGCCGACCGGCAGGGCGCAGGCGGGCAGGACGGCAGGACACGACGGGCCTCCGGGTACGACGAAGAGACACTCGAGAGCGAGTGGGGGCCGCCGATCCGTGGCGAAGATGGTGCTGTCCGTGCAGGTCGGTCATCGGCAGCCGGGCCCCGTCGCTTGACCGCCGTCCGCCACGCGGGTGACGGACGGGACGTCCGGTCCGGACGGGCCGGACGGGGACGCCGGGGAGGCCGGGACCCGTGTGTCGCCCCGAGGCTCCCCTCCCCGGGGGCGGCGCGGGGGGGTGTGTTGGGGGGGGGGGGGGGGGGGGGGGTCGGGGGGGTGG
>NZ_JBJNRJ010000051.1:0-39228 GCF_046233715.1 Trujillonella humicola
CCCCCCCCCCCCCCCCCCCCCCCCCCCCCCCCCCCCCCCCCCCCCCCCCCCCCCCCCCCCCCCCCCCCCCCCCCCCCCCCCCCCCCCCCCCCCCCCGCTCGGGTAGGGAGCGGGGATGAACTGGACCTGGGAACTGCGCAGCCGCGACGGCGGCATGAACGGCCTGGAGTTCGCCCGGGCGCTGACGGCCGGAGGCTTCTCCCGCGTGCTCGTCCACGCCGCCCCGAGCCGGCTCGCGGTGCACGTGACGGCCGACGACGGGGCCGTGGTCGCCCGCGGGGACGTCGACCGGGACGGCGACTACTCCCCCATCACCCTGCTCACCCGCGACGGCGAGGGCTTCACCCGCGCCGAGATCTGGCCGGACGGCGGGCACCTCGGGCTCCCCGTCCTGCTGCCCGGCGGCGAGGTCGGTGTCCTGACCGCCTGGGAGCACGCCGAGGACCGCAGCTGGTGGCGGTGGTCGGTCGAGTTCTCCAACCACACCGGGCGCCCGGCCGACTGGGCCCCGGAGGGGCAGGACCTGCGCCGCTGAGCCGGGCGTGGGGCGGGAAACGCACAGCGGCCCGGCACCCTGGTGGGTGCCGGGCCGCTGCCGGTCATGCTGGTGGGACGCCGGACGTCCCGGAGGTCACCGACCGGCCGGGCCGATGCCCTGGGCGTTGAGCTCCTGGATGATGCGGGCCGACTCGTCGAACCCGATCACGATGATGGCGTCCGGGTCGAACTCCACCATCTGCTGGACCTCCGAGTCGTACGACGAGGCGTTCGGGTCGTACGTGATGGCCCGGATGTCGTCCTCGGCGAGACCGCCCTCGACCAGGTTGGCCGACACGTTGTCGGCCAGGCCGGTGCCGTAGGCGTCGTTGAGGTTCAGGATCCCGACCCGGCTGTTGCCGTCGGCCAGCACCAGGTCGGCCAGCGGGATGGCCTGGAGCTGGTCCGGGGGCGCGGTGCGGAAGTACAGCCCCTGGTCGTTGTAGTCCGTGAACTGGTCCGAGGTGTTGGCCGGCGAGATCTGCAGGACGCCGGCGTTCACGATCTTGTCGATCACGGTGAGGCTGACCGACGACGACGCCGCACCGATGATCGCGTCCGCGTTGGCCGCCAGCAGGCGGTCGACGCTGGTGTTCGCGGTGTCGGTGGAGGTGTCACCGGAGTCGGTCTCGATCAGCTGGACCGGCTGGCCGAGGACGCCACCGGCCTCGTTGACCTCCTGGAGGGCCAGCTGGGCACCGGCGACCTCGGGCGGGCCGAGGAAGGCCAGCGAGCCGGTCAGCGGCAGCAGCGTGCCGATGATCAGCGGGTCGCTGTTGGTGGCCGGCTGCTGGACGGGGGCCGGGCCCTCGTCGGACGCCGTGTTCGACTCGTCGCCGGCGATCTGGAACTCGGTGAGCGAGTCGTCGATCGCGTTGTCCTCGCCGAAGGTCAGCAGACCGAAGGAGGCCACCGCGGGCTCACCGGCGTCGGTGAAGCTCAGCGGGCCGGAGGCGCCGTCGTAGTCGACGTTGCCGCCGGCGTTGAGGATCTCCAGGCAGGAGGCGTAGTCGGTGCAGGTCTCGCCACCGAAGGTGAGCCCGTTGATGTAGGGCGCGAAGTCCCGGGCCTCGCTGCTGCCGGCCGCCTGGGCCGCCAGGGCGATGAGGACGAACGCGTCGTAGGTCTCCCCGGCGTAGTTGTACGTGCCGCCGAGGTCGGGGTCGATCGCGTCGAGCCGGGACTTGAAGTCGTCGCTGAGGTCGGTCAGCGGCGTCGTGCCCTGCATGCCGGCGAGGTCGCCGGGAGTGGTGAACTGCTCGCCGAGGGCGCTGCCCATGTTGCCGTCGGAGCCGTAGATGTTGACACCGCCGCCACCACCGCCGCCGCCGCCGCCGGTCGTGGCCTCGCCGCCACCACCGCCGGCGGACTCGTTGTCGTCGCCGTCGTCGCCGCCACAGGCGGCCAGCGCGATGAGGGCGACGCTCGTCACGGCGATGCCGCGGGCGCTCCTGCCAATCCGCATCGAGAAACTCCCAGGATGTTGCGTGCGTCGAGGCCAGGTGGACGGCAGGTGCCGCCCGCCGGGCCGCTGAGTGGAGGCAACGTAACCGCTGGGATCCGGGAGTCGGAGCGCCGTCCGGGGACCGTGATGAGGTCGTGATCTACCGTGTTGCGCCCGAGTGACGGAGCGCGGGGCCGCTCGCCCCGGGGCGGCGACCCGGCCCCCGGCGGGGTCAGGCCGGGGTCTCCTCCGCGGCGGCACCCTCGTCCAGGATCCGCTGGGCCAGCGCCCGCATGGACGTCCGCTCGTTCATCGCCGTCCGCTGGATCCAGCGGAACGCGTCGGCCTCGGTCATCCCCTGCCGGCTCATGAGGACCCCCTTGGCCTTCTCGACGACCTTGCGCGCCTCCAGGCGGTCCTCCAGCGAGCGCACCTCGCCGTCGAGGGCGGCGAGCTCGGCGAAGCGGGCGCGCGCCACCTCGATCGCGGGCACCAGGTCGTTCTTGGAGAAGGGCTTGACCAGGTAGGCCATCGCGCCGGCGTCCCGGGCCCGTTCGACCAGCTCCCGCTGGCTGAAGGCGGTCAGCACGATCACCGGCGCCACCCGGTCGGAGGCGATCTGCTCCGCGGCGGCCAGCCCGTCCAGCACCGGCATCTGGATGTCGAGGATCACCAGGTCGGGCGCCAGCTCGCGGGCACGGTCGACGGCCTGCTGGCCGTCACCGACCTCGGCGACGACGAGGTACCCCTCCTCCTCGAGCATCTCCTTGAGGTCGAGACGGATCAATGCCTCGTCCTCGGCGATGAGGACCCGGGTCGGCTGGCTGCTCACGGGGCCAGAGCCTAGCGATGCAACGCGCCGGCGCCTGCCCGTTAGGCTGCTCCCACCGCCGCCGGACGTGTGGTGTCCGGCACGCCCCCGTACCCCAATCGGCAGAGGGAGCGGATTCAAAACCCGCGCAGTGTGCGTTCGAGTCGCACCGGGGGCACCCTGCTGCCTGTCGGCCTCCCGGCCGACACCGCGGCCAGGTGCCGTCCCCCGGTGCGTGGAGCCCGACCGTCGCCTCGGTCGCGGCGGCCTCCGGCCCCCACTCCTCGGCGACAGCGGCCTCGCGGCCGCCCGTGGTCGCGTCCGCGCGTCCCTCGCGGGTTCGTCCCCCGTCTCCCGGTCCCGGCACCGCCTGCGGGCCCGGTGACGTCGGGCCTGGCCGTCGTCCTCCCACGTGCCGCGCGGAGTCGGGACGGCGGCGCGAATACGGTGGGGGCGTGAGCGAGCCTGCGCCGGAGACGACCGCCCCGCACATGAGTCCCGAGGAGTTCCGGCGGCACGGCCACGAGGTCGTGGACTGGATCGCCGACTACTGGACCCGGCTGCCGGGCCTGCCGGTGCGCTCCCCCGTGGCGCCCGGTGACGTCCGCGCCGGGCTGCCCGACGCGCCTCCCGAGCAGGGCGAGCCGATCGCCGCGGTCCTCGCCGACCTGGACCGGGTCGTCGTCCCCGGGCTGACCCACTGGCAGCACCCGGGCTTCCTCGGGTACTTCCCCGCCAACACCTCCGGGCCGTCCGTCCTCGGCGACCTGGTGTCCGCCGGACTCGGCATCCAGGGCATGTCCTGGGTCACCAGCCCCGCCGCGACGGAGCTGGAGCAGCACGTCCTGGACTGGTTCGCCGGCCTGCTGGACCTGCCGGCGTCGTTCCGGTCGACCGGCAGCGGCGGCGGGGTCGTCCAGGACTCCAGCTCCGGGGCCAACCTCGTCGCCCTGCTGGCCGCCCTCCACCGGGCCAGCGGCGGGGCCACGGTCCGGCACGGCGTGCAGCCCGAGGAGTACACCGTCTACGTCTCCGCCGAGACGCACTCCTCCATGGAGAAGGCCGTCCGCATCGCCGGGCTGGGCACCGACGCCGTCCGGATCGTGGAGGTCGACGAGGACCTCGCCATGCGCCCGGGAGCGCTGGCCGCCCGCCTGGAGCGCGACGTCGCCCGCGGGCTGACGCCCGTGCTCGTCTGCGCGACCGTCGGCACGACCTCGACCACGGCCATCGACCCGCTCGCCCAGCTCGGGCCGGTCTGCCAGCGGTTCGGCGTCTGGCTGCACGTCGACGCCGCCTACGCCGGCGTCAGCGGGCTGGTCCCCGAGCTGCGCCCCCTGCAGGACGGCGTGGAGTGGGCCGACAGCTACACCACCGACGCGCACAAGTGGCTCCTCACCGGCTTCGACGCCACGCTCTTCTGGGTCGCCGACCGGGCGGCCCTCACCGGCGCGCTGGCGATCCTCCCCGAGTACCTGCGCAACGCGGCCACCGAGGGCGGCACGGTCGTCGACTACCGCGACTGGCAGATCGAGCTGGGCCGCCGCTTCCGCGCCCTGAAGTTGTGGTTCGTGCTGCGCTGGTACGGCGCGGAGGGCCTGCGCGCGCACATCCGCGCCGGCGTCGCGCTGGCGCAGGAGCTGGCGGCCCGGGCCGACGCCGACGAACGCTTCGACGTCGCCACCGCCCACCCGCTGTCGCTGGTGTGCCTGCGGCCGCGCTGGGCCGACGAGGTCGACGCCGACGTGGCGACGATGACCCTGCTCGACCGCCTCAACGACAGCGGCGAGGTGTTCCTGACCCACACCACCGTCCGCGGGCAGGTCGTGCTGCGGGTCGCGGTCGGAGCGCCGGCCACCACGCGCGACACGATCGAGCGGGTCTGGCAGCTGCTCTGCGAGAACCACGACTGGCTGGCCCGCGACTTCGCCGAGGCCGCTGCCGAGCGTGCCCGTGCCGCGGCCGAGGAGCGGGCAGCGGCGGAACGGGCGGCGGCGGAACGGGCGGCGGCGGAACGGGCGGCGGCGGAACGGGCAGCGGCCGAGCGCGCGACCACCGAGCCGGCGGCCGCGGAGCGCGCGACCGCGGACCAGGCCGCCGACGGGGCCGGTGGGCCACCGGCCGGGGCCGTCCCGGTGGAGATGCCGGCCGCCCAGGACGAGACGGCCACCCAGGCCGTGGCCCAGGCGGCGTCGGCCGGCGAGGACTGACCGGAGGAGATCCGTCGGCGTTACGCCGCCGGATCTCCTCCGCTAGCCGCCGGTGTCGCGGATGAGCCCCTCCTGGGCCACCGACGCCACGTGCGTGCCGTCGGCCGACCAGATCTGGCCGAAGTTCAGCGCCCGGCCGCCTGCCGCGGCGGGGCTGTCGGTCTCGTACAGGAACCACTCGTCGGCCCGGACGGGCGCGTGGAACCAGACGGCGTGGTCGAGGCTGGCGCCCTCGTAGCGGTCCTGCCAGCCGCCCACCCGTGCCAGCCCGGCGCCCAGCAGCGTCAGGTCGGTGACGAACGTCAGCGCCGCGGCGTGGATCGTGGGGTCGTCGGGCAGCCGCCCGGCCACGCGGAACCAGCCGTGGGACCGGGTGTCCGGCGGGCTCTTGGGCACCCGGACGAACGGGTCGTCCAGCGACCGCTGGTCCACCGCCTGGCCGAGCAGCTGGAGGTGCTCGTCGTCCTCCCTGCCGTGCCGGCGGGCGTACTCGGCGACGGTCGGGATGGCCTCCGGCGGCGGCACCTGCGGCATCGGCAGCGCGTGCGCGACAGCGGCCGGCTCGGGCCGGTGGAAGTCCGCGGTGAGGGCGAAGATCGCCACGTCCTCGCCGCGCCGGCGCTGGTGGGCCAGCACCCGGCGGGTGGAGAACGAGCGACCGTCACGGATCCGCTCGACGACGTAGCGGATCTCCTCGTTCGGGTCGCCGGGCCGCAGGAAGTAGGAGTGCAGCGAGTGCACCGGCCGCTCGCCGGAGGTGGTCAGCTCGGCGGCCATGAGCGCCTGCCCGGCCACCTGCCCGCCGAAGACCCGCTGCCGCGTCGTCTTCGGCGTCTGCCCGACGTAGACACCGGGCTCGCGCTCCTCCAGGTCGAGGACCTGGAGGAGCGCGGCGACGTCGTCGCCCGTGGCCGGCCTCGTCACGAGTCGGTGCCCACCTCGTGCACGCGGATCAGGTTGGTGGAGCCGACGGTGTTCGGCGGGCTGCCGGCGACGACGACGACGCGGTCGCCCTCCCGGAGCCGGCCGATCGACAGCAGGGAGAAGTCGACCTGGCGCACCATGTCGTCGGTGTGCGAGACGGTCGGCACGAGGAACGTCTCCACGCCCCAGGACAGCGCCAGCTGGCTGCGCACCCGAGCGTCCACGGTGAAGGCCAGCAGCGGCTGGCGGGGGTGCAGGGCGGCCAGCCGCCGCGCGGTCTCCCCGGTCTGGGTGAACGTCGCCAGCGCCTTGACGCCGAGGGTCTCGCTGATGTCGCGGGCGGCCCGCACGATGGCGCCGGCCCGGGACCGCGAGACGCGCACGAGCTCCGGCGCCCGCCCGTGGTCGCTCTCGACCGCGTCGATGATCCGCTCCATCGTGCGGACGGCGGCGACCGGGAACTTCCCCACCGAGGTCTCGCCCGAGAGCATCACGGCGTCGGCGCCGTCCAGCACGGCGTTCGCGACGTCGGAGGCCTCGGCCCGCGTGGGCCGCGAGTTCGTGATCATCGACTCGAGCATCTGGGTGGCCACGATGACCGGCTTGTTGCGCTCGCGCGCGGCCTGCACCGCGCGCTTCTGCACCAGCGGCACCTGCTCCAGCGGCAGCTCGACGCCGAGGTCGCCGCGGGCCACCATGATCCCGTCGAAGGCCTCCACGATGGCCTCGAGGTTCTCGACCGCCTCGGGCTTCTCCAGCTTGGCGATGACGGGGACGGAGATGTCCTCCTGGCGCATGATGTCGCGCACCAGCTCGACGTCGGCCGGGGAGCGGACGAACGACAGGGCGATGAAGTCGACCGACAGGTGCAGCGCGAAGCGCAGGTCCTCGGTGTCCTTCTCCGACAGCGCCGGCACGCTCACCGCGACGTTGGGCAGCGAGAGGCCCTTGTTGTTGGAGACCTCGCCGCCCTCGACGACCAGGCACCACACGTCCGGTCCGTCGACCTCCACCACCGACAGCGCGAGCTTGCCGTCGTCGATCAGCAGGCGGTCGCCCACCCGGACGTCGGACGCCAGGCCCTTGTAGGTGGTGGAGACGCGCTGGGCGGTGCCCTGGACGTCGTCGACGGTGACGCACACCCGGGCGCCGGTCTCCCACATCGCGCGGCCCTCGCTGAAGGTGCCGAGACGGATCTTGGGGCCCTGGAGGTCGGCGAGCACGGCGACGGCGTGCCCGGTGCGGTCGGACGCCTCGCGGACCACCTTGTAGGCGGCCGCGTGGTCGGCGTGCGAGCCGTGGCTGAAGTTGAGGCGGGCCACGTCCATCCCGGCCTCGACGAGGGCGGTGACCTGCTCGATGGTGCTGGTCGCGGGACCGAGGGTGCAGACGATCTTGGCGCGGCGGGGCATGACGGAAACGCTATTGCATGGCGGTCCTCCGGACCGCACCGCGGCCAGGTGCCGTTCCCCACCCCCGCCGAGCCGCTTCCCGTGAGCCGGTCGGGGACCCTCCGGGCCCCGCGACCGACTCACCTGCTGCGACGGGCGGGGTCGTCGTCCCCCGCCCGCCGTCAGCGCAGGGCGACCGCCGTGGGGGTCACGGGGCGCGGCAGCACGGACTCCCCGCCGGTGAGCCAGGCGTCGACCGCGCCGGCGGCCGAGCGGCCCTCGGCGATCGCCCACACGATGAGCGACTGACCCCGGCCGATGTCGCCGGCGACGAAGACCCCGGGGACGGTGGACATGAACTCGGCGTCACGGGCGACGTTGCCCCGGCCGTCGACCTCGACGCCGAGGCCGTCGACCAGCCCCTCCCGCTGCGCGCCGGTGAAGCCCATGGCGAGGAACACCAGGTCGGCGGGGAGCTCCCGCTCGGTCCCCTCGACCTTCTGGAAGCGGCCGTCGACCCGCTCCACGTCGTGGATGAGCAGCGCGCGGACGTTGCCCCGACCGTCGTCCACGAAGCGCTCGGTGTTCACGCTGAACAGCCGCTCGCCGCCCTCCTCGTGCGCGCTGGACACGCGCATCACCATCGGGTACGTGGGCCAGGGGTTGTCCTGGGCACGGCTGCCGGGGGGTGCCGGCATGATCTCCAGCTGGGTGACCGACAGCGCACCCTGCCGGTGGGCGGTGCCCAGGCAGTCGGCGCCGGTGTCGCCGCCCCCGATGATGACCACGTGCCTGCCGTGCGCGTCGATCGGCGGGCTGTCGAGCTCGCCGAGGGCCTGCTTGTTGCCGTGCGGCAGGTACTCCATGGCCAGGTGGATGCCGGCCAGCTCCCGGCCTGGCGCGGGCAGGTCGCGGCCGACGGTCGCCCCACCGGCGAGGACGACGGCGTCGAAGTCCCCGCGCAGCCGCTCCACGGTCAGGTCCTCGGGACCGCTGCCGCCGACCTCGACGCCGGTGACGAACCGGGTGCCCTCGGCCCGCATCTGGTCCAGCCGCCGGTCCAGGACGGCCTTCTCCATCTTGAACTCGGGGATGCCGTAGCGGAGCAGCCCGCCGATGCGGTCGGCCCGCTCGAAGACGGTCACCTCGTGCCCGGCGCGGGTGAGCTGCTGGGCGGCGGCGAGCCCGGCCGGGCCGGAGCCCACGACGGCGACCGCCTTGCCGGTGCGCTCCTGCGCCGGCATCGGGACGACGAGGTCCCGCTGGAAGGCCTGGTCGATGATCTCCCACTCGATCTGCTTGATCGTGACCGGCGACTCCTGCAGGTTCAGCACGCAGGCGCCCTCGCACGGCGCCGGGCACAGCTTCCCGGTGAACTCGGGGAAGTTGTTCGTGGCGTGCAGCCGCTCGATGGCCTCGGGCCAGTCCTCCCGCCGGGCGAGCTCGTTCCACTCCGGGATGAGGTTGCCCAGCGGGCAGCCGTGGTGGCAGAACGGGATGCCGCAGTCCATGCAGCGGGCGGCCTGCTGGCGCAGGGCGCCCACCGGGAAGACCTCGTCCTCCCCGTTCTCGCGCGAGAGGTAGACGTCCTTCCAGTCCAGGATGCGGACGTCGACCGGCCGGCGCGGCGGCAGGGCGCGGTCGTACTTGAGGAACCCCGTGGAGTCAGCCACGGTCGGCCTCCTTCCGGGAGGTGCTGGTCGGTGTCGAGATCTGCACAGTGGTCACCATCAGCCCCTGATGGCGACGAGTGTGCAGATCTCGCCGAGGGGAGCGGGCGCGGTCAGCCACGAGCGGCCTCCATGACCGCGCGGTCGACGTCCGTTCCGGCGGCCTCGGCGGCCCGGCGGGCGTCCAGCGCGCGGCGGTAGTCGCGCGGCATGATCACGCTGAACTGCTCGGACCAGCGGCCCCAGTCGGCCAGCAGCGCGGCGGCCACCGGCGACTCGGTGTCGGCGGAGTACCGGACGAGCACGTCGCGCAGCCAGGCGGCCGACTCGCCGTCGAGCGGGTCGACGTCGACCATCTCGCCGTTGACCCGGTGACGGGCCAGGTCGAGCACGTACGCGATGCCGCCGGACATGCCCGCGGCGATGTTGCGGCCGGTCGGACCGAGGATCACCGCCCGCCCGCCGGTCATGTACTCCAGCGCGTGGTCGCCCACGCCCTCGACGACGGCCAGCGCGCCCGAGTTGCGCACGCAGAACCGCTCGCCGACGCGGCCGCGCAGGAAGATCTCGCCCGCGGTCGCCCCGTAGCCGATCACGTTGCCGGCGATGACGTTGTCCTCGGCGGCGAAGGTCGCCTCCCGGCCCGGGCGGACGACGACGCGGCCGCCGGACAGGCCCTTGCCGACGTAGTCGTTGGCGTCGCCGAACAGCCGCATCGTGATGCCGCGGGGGACGAACGCGCCGAAGGACTGGCCGGCCGACCCCGTGAAGGTGAGGTCGATGGTGCCGTCGGGCAGGCCCTCGCCGCCGAAGCGGCGGGTGACCATCGCGCCCAGCATCGTGCCCACGGTGCGGTTGACGTTGCGCACCGGTAGTTCCAGGCGCACCGGCCGGGCGTCGAGCAGGGCGCCCTCGCACAGCTGGATCAGCGTCTGGTCGAGGGCCACGTCCAGGCCGTGGTCCTGCTCGCGCACCTTGCGCCGCGCCGCCCCCTCGGGCAGCTGGGGCACCGCCAGCAGCTTGGACAGGTCCAGGCCCTGCGCCTTCCAGTGGCCCACGGCCCGGCGGGTGTCGAGCACCTCGACGTGGCCGATCGCCTCGTCGAGGCTGCGGAAGCCGAGCTCGGCCAGGTAGCGGCGCACCTCCTCGGCGATGAACTCGAAGAAGGTGACGACGAACTCCGGCCGCCCGGTGAACCGCTTGCGCAGCTCCGGGTTCTGGGTGGCGACGCCGACCGGGCAGGTGTCCAGGTGGCAGACCCGCATCATGATGCAGCCGGAGACCACCAGCGGCGCGGTCGCGAAGCCGAACTCCTCGGCCCCCAGCAGGGCACCGATGACGACGTCGCGGCCGGTCTTCAGCTGCCCGTCGACCTGGACGGTGATCCGGTCGCGCAACCCGTTGGCCAGCAGCGTCTGCTGGGTCTCGGCCAGGCCCAGCTCCCACGGCGAGCCGGCGTGCTTGAGCGAGGTGAGCGGCGCGGCGCCGGTGCCGCCGTCGTGCCCGGAGATGAGGACGACGTCGGAGTGCGCCTTGCTGACACCGGCCGCGACCGTGCCGACCCCGACCTCGGCCACCAGCTTGACGTGGACCCGCGCCTGGTCGTTGGCGTTCTTCAGGTCGTGGATGAGCTGCTTGAGGTCCTCGATCGAGTAGATGTCGTGGTGCGGCGGCGGGCTGATCAGGCCCACGCCCGGCGTCGAGTGCCGGGTGCGCGCCACCCACGGGTACACCTTCTGGCCGGGCAGCTGCCCGCCCTCGCCGGGCTTGGCCCCCTGGGCCATCTTGATCTGGATGTCGTCGGCGTTGACCAGGTACTCGCTGGTCACGCCGAAGCGGCCGCTGGCCACCTGCTTGATCGCCGAGCGCCGCAGGTCGCCGTTGGGGTCGGGGACGAAGCGCGCCGGGTCCTCGCCGCCCTCGCCGGTGTTGGACTTGCCGCCCAGCCGGTTCATGGCGATGGCGAGGGTCTCGTGCGCCTCCTGGGAGATCGAGCCGTAGCTCATCGCCCCGGTCTGGAAGCGCTTGACGATCTCGCTGACCGGCTCCACCTCGTCCAGCGGCACGGGCGGGCGCACGCCGGTCCTCAGCTCGAACAGGCCGCGCAGGGTCGCCGCGTCCCGGGAGAGCTGGTCGACCTCCCTGGTGTACCGCTCGAAGACGTCGTACTGCCGGGCACGGGTGGAGTGCTGGAGCAGGAACACCGTCTCGGGGTTGAACAGGTGCACCTCCCCCTCGCGGCGCCACTGGTACTCGCCGCCGGTCTCCAGCCGGCGGTGCGCCCGCTCGGCCGGGTTCTGCGGGTAGGCGCGGCGGTGGCGCATGGCCACCTCCTCGGCGAGGACGTCGAGGCCGACGCCGCCCAGCGGGCAGGAGGTGCCGGTGAAGTACTCGTCGACGAGGTCCTCGGCCAGGCCGACCGCCTCGAAGATCTGCGCCATCGTGTAGGAGCCGACGGTGCTGATGCCCATCTTGCTCATGACCTTGAGGACGCCCTTGCCGAGCGCCTTCACGATGTTGCGGCCGGCCTGCGCGGACTCCACCCCGGTGAGCACGCCGTCCCGGATGAGGTCCTCGACCGACTCGAACGCCAGGTACGGGTTCACCGCGGCGGCGCCGTAGCCGAGCAGCAGCGCGACGTGGTGCACCTCGCGGCAGTCCCCGGACTCGACCACGAGGCCGACCTCCATGCGGGTCCGCTCGCGCACCAGGTGGTGGTGGACGGCAGCCGTCATCAGCAGCGACGGGATCGGTGCGCGGTGCTCGTCGCAGTCGCGGTCGGACAGCACGATGATCCGCGCGCCGGCGGCGATGGCCTTGCTGGCCTTGGTCCGCAGCTCCTCGATCGCGGAGGCGAGCGCCTCTCCCCCGCCGTTGACGTCGAAGTGCCCGGTGATCCGGACGGCGGCGTAGCCGGGCAGGTCGCCGTCGTCGTCGATGTGCAGGATCTTGGCCAGCTCGTCGTTGTCGATGACCGGGAAGGGCAGGAAGACCTGCCGGCAGGACGCCGGGGTGGCCTGGAGCAGGTTCTGCTCGGGACCGAACGTCCGCCCGAGGCTGGTCACCAGCTCCTCGCGGATGGCGTCCAGCGGCGGGTTGGTCACCTGGGCGAACAGCTGCCCGAAGTAGTCGTAGAGCAGCCGCGAGCGGTCCGAGAGCGCCGCCACCGGGGTGTCGGTGCCCATCGAGCCGATCGGCTCGGCGCCGGAGGAGGCCATCGGGGTGAGCAGGACCCGCAGGTCCTCCTCGGTGTACCCGAACAGCTGCTGGCGGCGGACCACGGACTCGTGGCTGGGCCGCGACCGGCGCCGTTCGGGCAGCTGCGGCAGGTGGACCAGGCCGGCGTGCAGCCAGTCGTCGTAGGGGTGCTCGGCGGCCAGCGCCCCCTTGACCTCCTCGTCGGACAGGATCTGCCCGGCGGCGGTGTCGACGAGGAACATCCGGCCCGGCTGCAGGCGGCCCTTGGCGACCACGTCGGCGTCCGGGATGTCCAGGACGCCGACCTCGCTGGCCAGCACCACCCAGTCGTCCTTCGTGTGCCACCAGCGGCCCGGGCGCAGGCCGTTGCGGTCGAGGACCGCGCCGATCAGCGTGCCGTCGGTGAAGGCGACGGCGGCGGGGCCGTCCCACGGCTCCATGATCGAGGAGTGGAACCGGTAGAACGCCCGCCGGGCCGGGTCCATCTCGTCGTGGTTCTCCCACGCCTCCGGGATCATCATGAGGACGGCGTGCGGCAGCGAGCGGCCGGACAGGTGCAGCAGCTCGAGCACCTCGTCGAACGTGGCCGAGTCGCTGAAGTCGCTCGCCGTGACCGGGAAGATCCGCTCCAGGCCCAGCTCTGCCGCCGGACCGGCCGGGCCGTCGAACATCTCGGTCTCGAGCTTGGCCTCGCGGGCCCGCATCCGGTTGCGGTTGCCCTTGATGGTGTTGATCTCGCCGTTGTGCGCGATCAGCCGGAACGGGTGCGCCAGCGGCCAGCTCGGGAAGGTGTTGGTGGAGAACCGGCTGTGCACCAGCGCGATCGCCGACTCGTAGCGCTCGTCGCGCAGGTCGGGGAAGAACGCGGGCAGCTGGTCGGTGGTCAGCATGCCCTTGTAGGTGATCGTCCGGCTGGACAGCGAGACGACGTAGAGCGAGCTGCCGGCCTCGCGGGCCTCCCGCTCGGCGCGCTTGCGCAGCACGAAGGAGCGCCGCTCCAGCCGGCTGACGCCGTTGCAGACCGTGGTGCCGCCGAAGGCGGTGGCGTCGGCGCGGGCGCCCATCGTCTCGGCCACGAACACCTGGGCGAAGTGCGGCATGACCGCGCGGGCGGTGGGGCCGAGGTCGGCGCCGTCGGGGTCGACGGGCACCTCCCGCCAGCCGAGGACGGTCAAGCCCTCCTCGGCCGCGATCCGGGCGACGTCCTCGACGCGGGCGGCACGCTCGGCCTCGTCGACGGGCAGGAAGGCGATGCCGACGGCGTACTCCCCCACCGGGGGGAGGTCGAAGTCGACGCTCGCACGCAGCAGGCCGTCGGGCACCTGGGTGAGGATCCCGGCGCCGTCGCCGCTGTTGGGCTCGGAGCCCGCGGCACCGCGGTGGTCGAGGTTGTGCAGGGCGGTGAGCCCGGCCGCGACGAGCGCGCGGCTGGCACGGCCCTGGACGTCGGCGACGAACGCGACACCGCAGGCGTCGGAGTCGTTCGCCGGGTCGTACAGGCCGGCGGCCGGGGGGACGGCCGAGAAGGGGACGGCGGAGGGGGTGCGGCGCTCCGGGGCGGCGGTGCCCGCAGGCGAGGGCCGTCCGGTCGGGGGCATCGTGGACCCGGTCATGTCACTCCCGTCGTCGGCGGTGTCGCGCGCGCTCGCCGGAGGAGGCGCGCAGCGGGGCTTGCGGCCCGGCCGTGGTGGTCAGAGGGGGGCGGTGTGCGGAGGCGGTGCGGAAGCAGTGCGGGAGGGCGCTGCGTCGAGCCCGGCGGCGGACGACGTGACCGGACCGGTCAGGCTCGAGAGCCCCACGGGTGGTGCCATGGGGCCGTCGTCCGCGGGGCGGCGCTGGCCCGGTTCCGACACGTGCGGCCCACCGGGATCACCAGCGGGTCCGAGGGGAAGCGTACACAGCTGTAACAGCGTGCTCACCCGCCCGAACGCGCGGTACGGCGCGTCCGCTCAGGGCGTGTCGCGCCGCCGGTGATCGTCGTCACCGGCGTCGTCGGCCGGGTCGGCGTCCGTGCTGGTCACCGGCACGGTGGCGCTGCCGGTCCGGCGCCCGGCCGGGCCGCTGTCGGCATCGTCACCTCCGCGGTCGATGACCTCCCGCGGGCGGCCGCGGAGGGCGACCAGGTAGGCGACCGCCGCCAGCCCGACCACGATGCAGGTGAAGACGTTGATCCGGACGCCGAAGAGCTCGTTGGCAGGGTCGGTGCGCAGCAGCTCGATCCACAGCCGGCCGGCGCAGTAGAGGGCGACGTAGAGGGCGAACGCCCGGCCGTGGCCGAGCCGGAACCGGCGGTCGGCCCAGACGACGACCGCGGCGGCGGCCAGGTTCCACAGCAGCTCGTAGAGGAACGTCGGGTGGAACGTGGCGACGTCCAGGTACTGGTCGGGGCGGAACGCGCGGTCGATCTCCAGGCCCCACGGCAGGTCGGTCGGCCCGCCGAAGAGCTCCTGGTTGAACCAGTTGCCCAGCCGGCCGATCGCCTGGGCGACCAGCAGGCCCGGCGCGATGGCGTCGGCGAACGCCGGCAGCGGGATGCCCATCCGGCGGCAGGCGATCCACGCCCCCACGCCGCCCAGCGCGATCGCGCCCCAGATGCCCAGGCCGCCCTCCCAGATCGCGAGCGCCCGCAGCGGGTCGCCCCCCTCCCCGAAGTACGGCCCGGGCGAGGTGATCACGTGGTAGATCCGGCCGCCGACGATCCCGAAGGGCACGGCCCAGACGGCGATGTCGAGGACCTCCCCGGGCCGGCCCCCGCGGGCGATCCAGCGCCGCTCGCCGATCCAGCAGGCCGCCACGATGCCGGCGATGATGCACAGGGCGTAGGCCCGGATCGGGACCGGGCCGAGCTCCCAGACCCCCTGGGCGGGGCTGGGGATGCTGGCCAGCGCGGTCATGCCCCGCTCCGCCCGCGGACGCCCGCGGCGAGGCGGGCCGACAGGGCGTGGACGTCGGCGGGGCCGCCGTCCATCAGGGTCCGCACGTAGGCCGAGCCGACGATGACGCCGTCGGCGAAGCTCGCCACCTCGGCTGCCTGCTCGGCGTTCGAGACCCCCAGGCCCACGCAGACCGGCAGCCCGTCGGCGGCCTCGGCGATCGCCTCCCGGGTCCGGGCGACCAGCGTCTCGGCCGTGTCACCGACGGCGGCGCGCGCGCCGGTCACGCCCATGGTGGAGGCGGCGTAGACGAAGCCCCGGCAGGCCGCGACCGTGGCGCGCAGCCGCGCGTCGGTGGACGAGGGCGCGACGAGGAACACCCGGTCCAGGCCGTGCTCGTCCGAGGCGGCCAGCCAGGCCGCCGCCTCGTCCGGGATGAGGTCCGGGGTGATGGCGCCCGCGCCGCCAGCGGCGGCGAGATCGGCGGCGAACCGCTCGACGCCGTAGCGCTCGATCGGGTTCCAGTAGCTCATCACCACGGGGACGGCGCCGGCCGCGGCGACGGCCTCGACCGCGCGCAGGACGTCGCGCATCCCGACCCCGGCGCGGACGGCCACGTCCACGGCCTGCTGGATCACCGGCCCGTCCATGCCCGGGTCGCTGTAGGGGATGCCGATCTCCACGATGTCGGCCCCGCCCTCCACGAGGGCCACCATGGCCGCGATCGAGGCGTCGACGTCCGGGTAGCCGACCGGGAGGTAGGCGACCAGCGCGGCGCGCCCCTCGGCGCGGGCGGCCTCGATCCGCTTCTGCAGGGCGCTCATGCCGGGGACCCCGCGTCCCGGCCGGGCACCGCCTCGCCGGAGGTCACCGCGCCCTCGGTCGGCCGCTGGTCGGTGTCCATGCCCGGACCGGGGTCGACCTCCTCGGCGTCGCCGAGGCCGAACCAGCGCGACGCCGTCTCGACGTCCTTGTCGCCGCGGCCGGACAGGTTCACCAGCAGCAGGGGTGGCTCGCCGGCCGGCCCGCCGGCCCCCGCGGCCGCCAGCTCCCGGCCCAGCTGCAGGGCCCCGGCCAGGGCGTGCGAGGACTCGATCGCCGGGATGATGCCCTCGGTCCGGCACAGCAGCGCGAAGGCCTCCATGGCCTGCGCGTCGGTCACCGGGCGGTACTCGGCGCGGCCGATGTCGTGCAGGTAGGAGTGCTCGGGGCCGACGCCCGGGTAGTCGAGGCCGGCGCTGATCGAGTGGGACTCGATCGTCTGGCCGTTGTCGTCCTGCAGGAGGTAGGAGCGGGCGCCGTGCAGCACCCCGGGCGTACCCCCGGTGATGGTCGCCGCGTGCCGGCCGGTCTCCACGCCGTCCCCGGCCGCCTCCAGGCCGACCAGGCGGACCCCGTCGTCGGGGACGAAGGCGGTGAAGATGCCGATGGCGTTGGAGCCCCCGCCGACGCAGGCGAGGACGGCGTCGGGCAGCCGGCCCTCGCGCTCGAGCACCTGGGCGCGGGCCTCGTCGCCGATGACCCGCTGGAAGTCGCGGACCATCGCCGGGAACGGGTGCGGGCCGGCGACGGTGCCGAACACGTAGTTCGTCGTCCCCACGTTGGTCACCCAGTCCCGGAACGCCTCGTTGATGGCGTCCTTGAGCGTCCGCGAGCCGGTGGTGACCGGGACGACCTCGGCGCCCAGCAGCCGCATGCGCGCCACGTTGAGCGCCTGCCGCCGGGTGTCCTCCTCGCCCATGTAGACGGTGCAGGACAGGCCCATCAACGCCGCCGCGGTGGCCGTGGCCACGCCGTGCTGGCCGGCGCCGGTCTCGGCGATGACGCGGGTCTTGCCGATCCGCTTCGTGAGCAGCGCCTGCCCCAGCACGTTGTTGATCTTGTGCGAACCGGTGTGGTTGAGGTCCTCGCGCTTGAGCAGGACCCGCACGCCGCCGCAGTGCTCGGCGAACTTGGGCACCTCGGTGACCGGGCTCGGCCGGCCGGTGTAGTCGCGCTGCAGGCGGGCGAACTCGTCGAGGAACGCGGGGTCGACCCGCATGGCCTCGTAGGCCTCGGTGAGCTCGTCGAGGGCGGCGATCAGCGCCTCGGGGACGAACCGGCCACCGAAGACGCCGAAGTGCCCGGTCGCGTCCGGCCAGGCCGGGGCCGCCGGCGCGAGTCGCTGCTCGGGCGGGGTGACGGCACTGGTGGTCATGCGCCCAGTGTCCCGCGTCCGGCCGGCGGACCGGGGAGGAGGGTCCGGCGCCGTCAGCGCGCGGCGCGCGGAGTGGCCGGGTGCGAGCCGGCGGTGACCAGGTCGGCCACGGCCTGGCGGGCGTCCCCGGCGGTCACCAGACCCTCCCCGACGAGCACGGCGTCGGCCCCGGCCGCGGCGTAGGAGATCAGGTCGTGCGGGCCGCGGACGCCGGACTCGGCGACCTTGACCACCGTCGAGGGCAGCCCGGGGGCGATCCGCTCGAAGGTCGAGCGGTCGACCTGCAGCGTGGTCAGGTCACGGGCGTTGACGCCGATGACCGAGGCGCCGGCGGCCAGCGCCCGGTCGGCCTCGGCCTCGGTGTGCACCTCGACCAGCGCGGTCATGCCCAGGGACTCGATGCGCTCGAGCAGGCCCAGGAGAACGTTCTGCTCGAGGGCGGCGACGATGAGCAGGACGACGTCGGCGCCGTACGCGCGGGCCTCGTGCACCTGGTAGGCGCTGACCACGAAGTCCTTGCACAGGACCGGCACGTCGACCGCGGCGCGGACGGCGGCCAGGTCGGCGTGGCTGCCGCCGAAGCGACGACGCTCGGTCAGCACGCTGATGACCCGGGCGCCACCGGCGGCGTACTGACCGGCCAGCACCGCGGGGTCGGGGATGTCGGCCAGGGCCCCCTTCGACGGGCTCTGCCGCTTGACCTCGGCGATCACCCCGACGCCGGGAGCCCGGAGCGCGGCCTGGGCGTCGAGCGCGGGGCGGGCGTCGCGGGCCGCGGCCTTGACCTCGGCGAGCGGGGTGGTCGCCTCGCGTGCGGACACGTCCTCGCGGACGCCGGCGACGATCTCGTCGAGGACGTTCACGACCACCCCTCCTCCGTGCTGATCGTCGAGGCGACGGGCGCGCCCTGGCGACGGAGATCACGTGTGCTCGGCCCGGCGCGGGGTACTGCGGCGGGTCGGCTCCGTCGTGGACCCACTCTAGAGGCGGCGCCGGACCGTTCCGGCCGGGGGTGGTCCCGGATCCTCCCCCGGGGCCCCGCCCGCCGGCGCTCCGCCCGCCGGCGCTCCGCCCGGCGGCGGTCCGGCCGGCGGCGGGTCGTCGTCGGCCGTGGGGTCCTCGCCGCGGTCCAGCGCCCGCCAGGCGTCCAGCGCGCGGTCCTCCCGGGTGCCGGCGGCGGCCGGGGCCGCGACGGTGGCCCGCTCGTAGCGCCGTCCCATGCCGCTCCACGTCCGGCCGCGGACGAGGGCGAGGACGCCCGCCGCGACCGCCAGCGCACCGGCCAGCGCGGTGAGCACCGGCCAGGCCACCGACCGGCTCACCTCGACCGCCGTGGCCCCGGCTGCCACGCCGTCGGGCAGGTCGCCCGCGCCGGGCGTGGTGGCCAGCCCCTGCACTCCGGACCACAGCAGCGTCGCCCCGCCGGCGGCGGCCAGCAGCCCGACGACCTGGCGTGCGCGTCCCCGGACGGCGACGACCGCGACCGCGGCGGCCAGGAGCAGGAGCCCGCAGGCGGGCACCAGAGCGGCGAGCTCGGTGCCGGCGAGCTCCTCGGTCACCGGCGGCAGCGGCGCCCGCCGCACGACCGTGGCCGTGGCCCAGGCCTGCCCGCCGGCCGACAGCGCCAGGCCACCGGCGATGCCGCATCCGGCCACGGCGGCGGTCAGCTCGCGCCGGGCGCGCGTCATGCCAGCTCCCGCATCCCCTCGGCCGCGGCGATCGCCGAGAGCACCGCCCGGGCCTTGTGCCGGGTCTCGGCCTCCTCGGTGGCCGGGTCGCTGTCGGCGACCACGCCGGCGCCTGCCTGGACGTAGGCCCGGCCCTCGTGGAGCACCGCGGTGCGGATCGCGATGGCCATGTCCAGGTCGCCGCTCGCGTCGACGTATCCCACCGTGCCGGCGTACAGCGCCCGCCGGGTCGGCTCGAGCGACTCGATGATCTCCATGGCCCGGGGCTTGGGCGCGCCCGACACCGTCCCGGCCGGGAACGTGGCGTCGAAGACGTCGAGGGCGTCCCACTCGGGCGCGACCTCCCCGGCGACGGTCGAGACCAGGTGCATGACGTGGCTGTAGTGCTCGATCCGCATGAAGTCGGGCACCTCGACGGTGCCCGGCACGCAGACCCGGCCGAGGTCGTTGCGGGCCAGGTCGACCAGCATCACGTGCTCGGCACGCTCCTTGGGGTCGGCCAGCAGGCCCTCGGCGAGGCGGGCGTCCTCCTCCGGGGTGGCCCCCCGCGGACGCGTCCCGGCCGGCGGGTGAACCACCGCCGACCGGCCGGTGACGGTGACCAGCGCCTCCGGCGAGGAGCCGACGACGTCGAAGGGCGTCTCCCGCCCCGCGAAGCGCAGCAGGTACATGTACGGCGAGGGGTTGGTGGCCCGCAGCACGCGGTAGAGGTCGAGCGCGTCGACCTCGGTGGCCACCTCGAACCGCTGGGCGAGCACGACCTGGAAGGCGTCGCCGGCCCGGATGTGCTCGCGCACCCGCTCGACGCCGTCCTCGTAGACGCCGGGCGCCATGTTGCTGATGACCGGCGGCGGGTCGGCCGGGGTGAACGCCGCCAGCCCGGCGGGGGCGGACGTCGCCAGGGCCGCGGCCATGTCGTCGATCCGCGCCACCGCGTCGTCCCAGGCCGCACCGGGATCGGCCGAGCGGAACGCGTTGGCGATGAGCAGCACGCTGCCGTCGGTGTGGTCGACCACGGCGAGGTCGGTGACCAGCAGCAGCGCGAGCTCGGGCATGCCGAGGTCGTCGGTGGCCACCTCGGGCAGCCGCTCCAGCCTCCGGACCACGTCGTAGCCCAGGTAGCCGACCAGGCCGCCGGTCAGCGGCGGGAGGCCGGGCGTACGGGGGGTGCGCAGCCGGCGGGCCAGCGTGCGGACGGCGGCCAGCGGGTCGGCCGGCAGGTCGTCGGTGAGCCCGGGCAGCGGGTCGCCCAGCCACTGGCCGGCGCCGTCGGTCTCGGTGAGCACCCCGGCGCTGCGGACGCCGACGAAGCTGTAGCGCGCCCACTGCCGCCCCTGCTCGGCCGACTCCAGCAGCACGGTCCCGGGGCGGTTGCCGGCCAGCGTGCGGTAGACGCCGACCGCGGTGAGCCCGTCGGCGAGCAGCCGCCGCACGACGGGGACGACCGGCCGGTCCAGGGTCGCGAACTCCTCGCGACGCGGGAGGGTCTCCCCGAGCGGGATCTCCCCCGGCCTCATGCCGGCACGCCCGCACCGACCGGCAGGCCGCGGTGGAAGCAGCTGCGCTCGCCGGTGTGGCAGGCCGGGCCCTCCTGGTCGACGACGACGAGCAGCGCGTCGCCGTCGCAGTCCAGCCGGACGTCGCGGACCCACTGGCGGTGGCCGGAGGTCTCGCCCTTCACCCAGTACTCCTGCCGGCTGCGCGACCAGTAGGTCGCCCGGCCGGTGGTGAGGGTGCGCCGCAGGGCCTCGTCGTCCATCCAGGCCACCATCAGCACCTCGCCGCTGTCGTGCTGCTGCACGACGGCGGTCACCAGCCCGGCCGGGTCGCGGCGCAGCAGCGCGGCGACCTGCGGGTCGAGTGCGGGAGCGGGCGGGACGGCGGTCATGCCCCGATCCTCCCCCGTGCCGGCAGCGCGCGGGACACCGGCGTCGGGTCAGCCGGCCGTGGCGGGCCCCCCGGCACCGAACCACTCCCGGGCCGGCCGGGTGAGCAGGAGGCCGAGCCCCACGGCCGGTCCCGTCCCGAAGCAGACGGCACCGAACACGAGCACCCCGACGGCGCCGTCGTTCGGACCGGGGAGGTCGTCGAGGACGCCCACGATGCGCACCGCCCAGTACAGGGCCAGCAGGACCTGCACCGCCAGCGCCGCCACCAGCGCCGTCCACGCGCGGCGGTCGCGGCGGTTGAGCGCCAGGACCCCGGCCGCGACCAGCAGGACGACCGAGGCGAACTGCACCCAGGCCAGCACCCGCGCCTCGTCGGCGATCGACTGCGCGCGCGAGTCCACCGTCCCGTTCAGGTCGAGGTCGAAGCCGAGCACCGAGGCGAACAGCAGCACGTAGGCGGAGGCGAACGCGACCAGGCCGGCCTGCACCAGCGCGAGGACGGCCGCCGTGACCACCTGCCCGGGACGGCGCGGACCCGCGGGCGGCGGAGGCCAGCCGCCGTAGCCGGGCGGCCAGCCGTAGCCGGGCTGGCCGTAAGCAGGCCAGCCGTAGCCGGGGTGACCCTGAGGGGGCTGGGCGTAGACGGCGCCCGGGTAGGCCGCCGGGTACGGCGGCGGGCCGGCGTAGGGGGCGCCCTGCTCGGTCGGGGTGTCCGGATCGGCCCAGGGGTCGCGCGGCGCGGTCACCGTCCGCCCACCCGGTCTGCGGCCGCGCTCACAGGGCCGCCGCCAGGGCCCGGCCGGCCGCCCGGCCGGAGAACAGGCACCCTCCGAGGAAGGTGCCCTCCAGCGAGCGGTAGCCGTGCATGCCGCCACCGCCGAAGCCGGCGACCTCGCCGGCCGCGTACAGGCCGCTGAACGGCTCGCCGCCGGGGCGCAGCACCCGGCCGGAGAGCTCGGTCTCCAGCCCGCCCAGGGTCTTGCGGGTCAGCAGGTTGAGCCGGACGGCGACGAGCGGGCCGGCCTCGGGGTCGAGCAGCCGGTGCGGGGGCGCGACCCGGATGAGCTTGTCCCCGAGGTAGCTGCGGGCACCGCGGATGGCGGTGATCTGCAGGTCCTTGGTGAAGGGGTGCGCGACCTCGCGGTCGCGTGCCACCACCTCCTCCTCGACCCGGGCGAGGGGCACCTCCGGCTCGCCGCCGGTGATGCGGTTCATCCCGGCGACCAGCTCGGGGAGGGTCTGCGCCACCACGAAGTCCTCACCGCGGTCGAGGAACGCCTGCACCGGGCTGGAGACGCCGGCCCTGACGCGGTTGAGCAGCAGCTTGAGGTCCTTGCCGGTGAGGTCCGGGTTCTGCTCGGAGCCGGAGAGCGCGAACTCCTTCTCGACGATCTTCTCGGTGGCCACGAACCAGGTGTGCTCGTGGCCGGTCCGGCCGATGTGGGCGAGCGTGCCGAGCGTGTCGAAGCCGGGGAACAGCGGCACCGGCAGCCGGCGGCCGGTGGCGTCCAGCCACAGCGAGGAGGGGCCGGGCAGGATCCGGATCCCGTGCCGTGCCCACACCGGCGAGTGGTTGGCGATGCCCTCGGTGTAGTGCCACATCCGGTCGCGGTTGATCAGGTGCCCGCCGGCGGCCTCGGTGGCCGCGAGCATCTGCCCGTCGACGTGCGCGGGGACACCGGACAGCAGCCGCCGCGGGGCCGGCCCCAGCCGGGCCGGCCAGTTGCGCCGGACCATGTCGTGGTTGCCGCCGATCCCCCCGGAGGTGACGACGACGGCCTGGGCGCCGATCTCGAACGGCTCGACCTCCACGCGGGAGCTCGCCTCGCCACGGGCGACGTCGCTGGGTTCGAGCACCGCGCCCCGTACCCCGGTCACCGCACCACCGCTGACGACGAGCTCCCCGACCCGGTGCCGGAACCGCAGCTGCACCAGGCCGCGGTCGACCGCGGCCCGCACCCGCCGGGCGAAGGGTGCGACGATGCCGGGGCCGGTGCCCCAGACGATGTGGAACCGCGGCACCGAGTTGCCGTGCCCGGTCGCCGTGTACCCGCCGCGCTCGGCCCAGCCGACGACCGGGAAGAAGCCGACACCCTGTGCCCGCAGCCACGAACGCTTCTCCCCGGCGGCGAACTGCAGGTAGGCCTCGGCCCACCGGCGCGGCCAGTGGTCCTCCTCGCGGTCGAACGCGGCCGTGCCGAACCAGTCCTGGCGCGCCAGCTCGAGCGAGTCGTGCACCCGCAGCCGGCGCTGCTCCGGGGAGTCGACGAGGAAGAGGCCGCCGAAGGACCACCACGCCTGCCCGCCGAACGACGCCTCGGGCTCCTGGTCGAGCAGGACCACCCGCTTGCCCGCGTCGGCCAGTTCCGCGGTCGCCACCAGCCCGGCCAGGCCGGCCCCCACCACCACGACGTCTGTGTCGGTCACGCCGCAGACGCTAGCGGGCGGTCGGTCCCCCTCGGCGACACGATCCGGTGGACGGCGCGGGCCGCGTCGCGCTCCGGGCGGGGCACCGGTGGACCCGCGGACGGAACGGGACGGCCGACCGCCGGCGGCCGGTCCCCCGGGGTGGCTCAGGCGGGCGGCCGGGACCGGCCGGGCCGCTCCGCGAGCCACCGACCGACCGGCGGCCGCAGGGCGATGCCGGCGGCCACCACCGGGCACACGGCCAGCAGGAGCGGCCACACGCCGACCGGCTCTCCCGCCGAGCGGCCCACCACGATGATCGTGAGACCGGCCGCGACCGCCGCCACGGCGCCGACCACCAGCCACACCCTGCTCCGCCCCGCCAGCAGCAGCAGCGACCCGACCAGCAGCAGCAGCGGAGCGAGGAACAGCGGGTAGATCCACGGGTCCCGCGCGGTGTCGGAGTCCAGGCCCCCGAGGGCGAAGACGACGAACGCGACGAACGTGAGGGGCACCACCCCGAACAACCCGACGGCCACGGCCGCCACCGCCTGCCACGGGATGCGGCCGGGACCCCACGGCCGGGAGGAGGAGCCCGGACGTCCGCCGGGACCGTCGGCGGCGGAGCGGGAGGACGGCACAGCCGCAGGTTAGGGCCATCGCGGCTCCTCGCGCAGCGGCGCCCGGCGCCCGGGGCGTGCCGCCGTCCAGCGCCGCACGGGGGCGGACGCGGCCAGGACCGCCGCCACGACGGCACACGTCCCCGACCCGACGGGCACGGCGGCCAGGGACGCGGGGACGTCGCCGAGGAGCAGGAGCGCCGCGAGGCCGGCGATCGGCAGGCAGCTGAGCACGAGCAGGGCCCCGGACCGCCGGCACAGCAGCAGCAGCGCCCCGGCGAGGGAGCTCCCCGCGAGCAGTGCGGCGGCGACGGCGAGCGGAACGGCGGCGGCCGACCCGAGGCTCGCGGCCAGCAGAACGGCGAAGGACCCGGCCAGCGCGGCGAGCACGGCCGCGAGCAGCCCGAGGACGCCGGCGAGCAGCGCCGGCACCGGGACGGCGTCGGGATCCCGGCGGTGGACGGGAGGGGGCGGGACGACGGGGACGGAGGGTCCCCCGGGAACGCGGAACACGGTCATGACCGGCACGCTGCACCGGCCGGCGTCGTCCGGGGGCTCTCCGCGGCTGCCTGTGGACGGACCGCTGCCGTCCACAGGCCGCGAGCGCCGGACGGCGGGGAACCGCCAGGCTGCCCGCGTGCGCACGGGACCTCGGCGGCAGGGCGACCGCCGGTCAGCCGACCGGTTCGGGCTGCCCCCGGGAGGACCGCCGCCAGGAGGCGTGCAGCCGCGCGTAGGGGCCATCCGCCGCCACGAGCTCCTCATGGGTGCCGCGCTGCACCACCCGGCCGCCGTCGACGACCAGCACCTCGTCGGCTCGCTCGGCGGTGGAGAGCCGGTGGGCGATGGTCAGCGTCGTCCGGCCGCTGGTGAGCCGGTCGAGCGCGGCGGTGAGCCGCTGCTCGGTCGCCGGGTCGACGGCGCTGGTCGCCTCGTCCAGCACCAGCAGGTCGGGATCGGCCACGTAGGCCCGCGCGACGGCGACCAGCTGCCGCTCCCCCGCCGACAGCGACTCACCGCGCTGGCCGACCGGGGTGGCGATGCCCGCCGGGAGGCCGTCCAGCCAGTCGCCGAGGCCGAGGTCGGCGAAGGCGGCGACGACGTCGGCGTCGGTGATGCCGGGCCGGCCGTAGCGCACGTTGGCGGCGATGCTCGCGTCGAACAGGTGGCCGTCCTGGGGCACCATCACCACCCGCCGGCGCAGCGACGCGAAGGCGACCTCGTCGAGCGGAACCCAGCCGGCGGTGTCGGAGCCGAGCAGCAGCCGCCCCTCCGTCGGGTCCATGAGCCGGGTCACGAGCTTGGCGAACGTCGTCTTCCCGGAGCCGGTCTCCCCGACGATCGCCACGCGCCGCCGCGGAGCTATCTGCAGGTCGACGTCGGTGAGCGCCGGCCGGGCGCCGGCGGCGTACCGGAAGCCGACGCCGTCGAAGCGGATCCCGAGCGGCCCACCGGGCAGCTCGCGGGCCGAGCCACCCAGCGCCGGGTCGCGCACGTCGGGCTCGGTGTCGAGGACGTCGAGCACCCGGCGGAACCCCGCCACGGCGTTCTGCGCCTCGTTGAGCACCTCGCTGGCCGTCTGCACCGGCGCCACGAACAGCGTGACCAGGAAGAGGAAGGCGATGAGCGTCCCGGCGGTGATGTCGCCGGCCACGCCGAGCAGCACACCGACGACGATGACCGCGGCGTTGGCGACCGAGGCGACGAACTCGCCGCTGACGAACACCGCGGCCGTGGTCTTCTGCGCCTCGACCTGCGCCCGGTAGTGCCGGCCGATCGCCCGGTCGATGCGCGCCGCGGTCCGCTCGCGCACGCCGTAGGCCCGCACGGTCGACGCGCCGACGACCGACTCCGAGACCGCGGCGAGCACGTCGCCGACCCGCTCCCGGACCACCCCGTAGACGCGGGCCAGCCGCCGGGCGAAGAAGCGCACCGCGTAGCCCAGGGGCACGAAGCAGATCAGCACCAGCAGGGTGAGCTGCCAGGAGTAGACGGCCATGACCACGGTCGCGACGAGCAACTGGCCGAGGCTGATCACCCCCAGCACGCCGCCCCACTGCATGAAGGTCGACAGCTGGTCGACGTCGCTGGTCACCCGGGACACCAGCGACCCGCGCCGCTGTCCCTGCTGGTGGAGCACCGACAGGTCGTGCACGTGCCGGAACGCCCGGGTGCGCAGCCCGGCCAGCGCCGTCTCGGTGGTGCGGAACAGCCGGAGGTTCATCCGGTACACCGCGAACGCCGTCACCAGCACCACGGCGGCGCACAGCGCCACCATCTCGCGGACGACGCCCAGGTCGGGCCCGCCCGGGGCGGCCAGGCCCCGGTCCACGACCTGCTGCACCGCGACGGGCACGACCACCCGGCCGGCGGTCGCGACGAGGGCGAGCGCGAAGGTGGCGGGCAGCCCGCGGCGGAACTCCGGCATCATCCGCAGCCCGCGGCGCAGGGTCCGCATCGCCCCCTCGGGGCGGTCGGCGATCTCGGCGGTCGTCACCGGGCGCTCCTCGGTGAGCTCGGGGGCAGGCTCACGCGGCCACCTCGTCCTGCTGGTAGGCGCGCACGAGGGCGGCGTAGCCGGGCACCGCGGCGAGCAGGTGCTCGTGCGTGCCGCGGGCGACCACCCGGCCGCCCTCCAGCCACACCACCTCGTCGGCCAGCGCGATGGTGGCCTGCCGGTAGGCGACCACCACGACGGTGGCCGGAGGGTCGGTGTCGCGCAGGGCGTCGAGGATGCGGGCCTCCACGGCCGGGTCCACGGCGCTGGTGGCGTCGTCCATCACCAGCAGCCGGGGCCGGCGGACCACGGCCCGGGCCAGCGCGATCCGCTGCCGCTGCCCGCCGGACAGGCTCGCCCCCCGCTCCCCCACCCGGGTGTCCAGGCCGTCGGGCAGGCGGGCGACGAACTCGTCGGCCGCCGCGGTCCGCAGCGCCGCGAGCACCTCGGCGTCGGGGAAGTCGCCGCCCAGGGTGACGTTGCCGCGCACGGTGTCGTCGAACAGGAAGGTCCCCTGCGCGACGAAGGCCGCCCGGTCGCTGAGCTCGCCCTCCCGCAGCCGGCGCAGGTCCACCCCGTCGAGCAGGACGGCGCCGTCGGCCGGGTCGACCAGCCGCACCAGCAGGCCCGCCAGGGTCGACTTGCCCGAACCGGTGGGGCCGACGACCGCGACCGTGGTGCCGGCCGGGACGTCGAAGGTGACGTCGGACAGGGTCGGGCGGGCGGCATCCTCGAAGGCGTACCCCACCCGGTCCAGGGCGAGCACGGAACCGCCGTCCCCGGCCGGGGCGCCGCTGTCCCCGTACGGCGTCTCCCCCGTCGCGGCGAGGACCGGGGTGACCCGGTCGAAGCCGGCGAGCGCGCGCGGCAGGTCGGCCAGCACCCAGCCGATCGCCCGGATCGGCAGCGCCAGGAGGGTGAACAGGTAGGCGATCGAGACGAGCTCGCCGGCGCCGGTGGCGCCGTCGGCGACCCGCCCGGCGCCGACCAGCAGCACCGCGAGCGTGCCGAGGTTGGGCAGGGCCTCCATGAGGGGGTCGAACAGCCCGCGCACCCGGCCGACGGCGACCAGCCCGTCGCGCAGCTCGCCGGCCTTGGACTCGAACCGCTCGGTCTCCACGTCCTCCCGGCCGAGGGTCTTCACGACCAGCGCCGCGTCGAAGCTCTCGTGGGCGATCTCGCTGACCTCGGCCCGCAGCTGCTGCGCCCGCTGCATCCGCGGGCTCATCACCTGCGAGTACACGACGTTGACGAAGAACACCGCCGGGAAGACCACCAACCCGATCACGGCCAGCAGCGGATCGGTGACCAGCAGCGCGCCGACGGTGATGGCGATCATCACGACGGCCCCGACGGCGAAGGGGAGCGGCGAGACGAAGAACCAGGCCGCCTCGACGTCGGAGTTGGCGTTGGACAGCAGCTGTCCGGTCGGGTGGCGCTGGTGCCAGGCCAGCGGCAGGCGCAGGTACTGGCCGGTGACGCGGCGGCGGTAGTCGGCCTGCAGCCGGTAGGCCATGATCCCGGCGAACAGCCGCCGGCCGAGGATCCCCACGATCTTGAGCAGGGCGACGCCCAGCACGGCCAGAGCCGCCAGGGAGAGGGCCGCGCCGGTGGTCGAGCCCTCGTCGAAGGCGGGGAGGACCACGCGGTCGGTGATCCGGCCGATCACGTAGGCGCTGGCCACGGTCATCGCGCCGTAGAGGCTGCTGGCCGCCACGGCGAGGGCGAACATGCCCGGCTGCTCGCGGACCGCGAGGGCGATGTGGCGGAATCCGCGCCGGACCACGGCGTCTCGGCGGCGGGACAACGGCTCTCCTCGGGTGCTCAGCTGCGACGCTCGCGCGTCTCGTTAGGCACGCTAACCGATTCCGGCGGGACGGGCCCGCGAGTTGACGGTGTGCCTGCACCGGGTGAACCTCGCGCGGTGACGTCCTCTTCCACCCCGCCGCTGGCCGCCCGCGAGCGCGCCGCCCTCGCCGACCTGCTCGAGGCCCTCGGGCCCGACGCGCCGACCTGCTGCGAGGGGTGGACGACCGGGCACCTGGCCGCGCACCTCGTCGTCCGCGACCGGCGGCCCGACGCCGGGCCGGGCTACGCGCTGGAGGCCCTGCCGATCGGGCGGCGGCTGCACGCGCACTCCGCGCGGCTGGAGGAGCGCATGCGCACCGGGACGCCCTACGCCGAGGTGGTCGCGCAGGTGCGCGCCGGGGCGCCGGCCTGGACGCCGATGGGCTGGCCCGTCGTCGGCGACCTGGTCAACAGCGGCGAGTACGCGATCCACCACGAGGACGTCCGACGCGCCCAGCCGGGCTGGCAGCCGCGCGAGCTGTCCCGCGCCGACCGCGACCTGCTGTGGCGCACCGCGACCCTGTTCGCCCGCCGGGTCCGCGGCGGGGTCACGCTGCGGCGTGCCGACGTCCCGGGCGTGGCGAAGCAGGTCGGCACGGGCGGGCCCACGCTGGAGGGCGACCCGATGGAGCTGCTGCTGTGGACCTCCGGCCGCCGCGAGGTCGCCCGCGTCACCGACGTCTGAGGCGGAGTGCCGCAGCGCAGGAAACCTGCGCCGCGGCACTCCGCCTCTAGGGCTGCGGGTGGTCGGCCTCGGCGCGGACCGGGACGCCGGCGCCGGCCAGCGCGGCCTTGACCTCGCCGATCCGCATCTTCCCGAAGTGGAAGACGCTGGCGGCCAGCACCGCGTCGGCGCCGGCCGCCACCGCCGGGGCGAAGTGGCCCACCTCGCCGGCCCCGCCGCTGGCGATCACCGGCACGGTCACCTCCCGGCGCACGGCGCGGATCAGCTCGAGGTCGAACCCGGCCAGCGTGCCGTCGGCGTCCATCGAGTTGAGCAGGACCTCCCCGACGCCGAGCTCCGCCGCTCGGACGACCCACTCCACGGCGTCGCGGCCGGTCCCGCGGCGCCCCCCGTGGGTGGTGATCTCGAAGCCGGAGTCGGTGACGGCGCCGTCGGCACACCGGCGCGCGTCCAGCGACAGCACCAGCACCTGGTTGCCGAACCGGTCGGCGATCTCGCTGATGAGCTCCGGTCGCGCGACCGCCGCGGTGTTGACGGCGACCTTGTCGGCGCCGGCCCGCAGCAGGCGGTCGACGTCGTCGGCGCTGCGGACCCCACCCCCGACGGTCAGCGGGATGAAGACGCTCTCCGCGGTCCGCCGGACGACGTCGTAGGTGGTCTCCCGGTCCCCGGAGCTGGCCGTGATGTCCAGGAAGGTGAGCTCGTCGGCGCCCTCGGCGTCGTAGACGCGGGCCATCTCCACCGGGTCGCCGGCGTCGCGGAGATCGACGAAGTTGACGCCCTTGACCACCCGGCCGGCGTCGACGTCCAGGCACGGGATCACCCGCACGGCCAGGCTCACCGGAGGGTCCCCGCGGCGGCGTGCAGCGGCGCGGAGCGTCGTGCCGGCGCGCTCATGCCGCCGGGTCCCGCACCGCGTCGGCCTCGATCTCGACCAGCATGTCGGGAT
Organism: Trujillonella humicola; assembly: GCF_046233715.1. Lineage (NCBI taxonomy): Bacteria > Bacillati > Actinomycetota > Actinomycetes > Geodermatophilales > Geodermatophilaceae > Trujillonella > Trujillonella humicola. The sequence continues at coordinate 29,838 of NZ_JBJNRJ010000051.1, forward strand.
CGATCAACGCCGAGACCTCGACCATCGTGGCGGCCGGGCGGATGTCGCCGAACACCTCGCCGTGGGCGCGGCCGACCTCCTCCCAGCGGCTGATGTCGGTCACGAACATCCGGGTGCGGACGACGTCGGCCAGCGCGAACCCGGCCCGCTGCAGCGCCGACCCGATGCTCGCCAGCGCCTGCCGGGTCTGCGCCCCGGCGTCGCCGGGGTGGGCGACCGCGCCGTCGACGACCGCGGTCGTCCCGCTCACCCAGGCGGTGTCGCCGCGGACCACGATCCGGCTGTAGCCGACCACCGGCTCCCAGGGGTTGGCCGACCCCAGGTTCAGGACGGTCACGAGGGCTCCTCGGTGCCGTGCTCGTCGCGCGACCCCGCGAGCTCGGTCACGTGCAGCGCCTCGGGCAGGGTGAACGCGCCCGCGTACAGCGCCTTGCCGACGATCGCCCCCTCGACCCCGACCGCGGTGAGCGCGTTCAGCGCCCGGATGTCGTCCAGCGAGCTCACCCCGCCCGAGGCGATCACCGGCCGGGGCGTGGCCGCGCAGACCTCGCGGAGCAGGTCGAGGTTCGGCCCGCGCAGGGTGCCGTCCTTGGTGATGTCGGTGACGACGTAGCGGGCGCAGCCCTCGGCGTCCAGGCGGGCGAGGGTCTCGTAGAGCTCGCCGCCCTCGCGGGTCCAGCCGCGGGCGGCCAGCCGGGTGCCGCGCACGTCGAGGCCGACCGCGATCCGGTCACCGTGCTCGGCGATGGCGCGGGCGCACCACTCGGGCGACTCCAGCGCCGCGGTCCCGAGGTTGACCCGGCGGCAGCCGGTGGCCAGGGCCGCGGCCAGCGACTCGTCGTCCCGGATGCCGCCGGACAGCTCGACGTCGACGTCGAGCTCGCCCACCACCCGGGCCAGCAGCTCGCGGTTGCTGCCCCGGCCGAAGGCGGCGTCCAGGTCCACCAGGTGCACCCACTCGGCGCCGTCGCGCTGCCAGGTCATCGCCGCCTCGAGCGGGTCGCCGTACGACGTCTCGCTGCCGGCCTCGCCCTGCACCAGGCGCACGGCCTGGCCCTCGGCGACGTCGACGGCGGGGAGCAGCTGCAGCTTCGGCACGGCGTGCAGCCTAGATCGGCGCTCCTCCCCGGCCGTCGGCGTCCTCCCGTTCACATCTGCGTGACGCCCGCGTCCACCGCCAGCTCGTGCGCGGTCACGTACCGGCTCTCGTCGGAGGCGAGGAACAGGACGGCGTCCGCGACGTCCTCGGGCTGGGTCGTGTCGACCGGCAGCATGTTCATGAACATCGCACCCAGCCGCTGGTCGGCGGCCATCGCCTCGCCGAGCACCGCCTGCATGTCGCCGGTGCCCATCGGGGTGGCCACCCCGGTCGGGTTGCACGCTGTTCACGCGGATCGAGTGGCGGGCCAGCTCGGTGGCGAAGGCCTTCGCCATGCCGCGGACGGCGAACTTGCTGGTCGTGTAGTGGATCATGAACGGCTGCACCTTCAGCCCCGCCGCCGAGCTGGTGATCACGATCGAGCCGCCGCCGCGCGCCACCAGGTGCGGGGCGCCGACCATGACGGTGTTCCAGACCCCGGTGACGTTGATGTCCACCGTGTCCTAGAACTGCTGCGGGGTGACCGCGTCCCAGGCGGTGGGCGTGCAGATGCCGGCATTGGCCACCACGACGTCGAGCCCGCCGAGCTCGGCCACCGCGGCGTCGACCTGGGTGCGCATCCCCTCGAGGTCGCGCACGTCGGCGACCACCGGGACGATCCGCCGGTCCAGCGCCTCGACCTGGCGGACGGTCTCCGCCAGGTCCTCCCGGGTCGGCTGCTGGTACCGGATGCCGGGCAGCGGCCCGCCGATGTCCAGGGCGATGACGTCGGCGCCCTCGCCCGCCAGGCGGACGGCGTGCGCCCGGCCCTGCCCGCGACCAGCTCCGGTGATGAAGGCGACCTTGCCCGCGACCCGTCCTGCCATCGTGCGACCTCCGTGCTCGTGGTGGGTGTCTCCCCGCAGTCTCGCCTCCGGGTCCGGGCCGGCGCGGGCGGAGGGGGCGGGGCGCGATGGCAGGGTGGGGGTGTGGAGTTCGCTGACGTCGTCCGCCGCCGCCGCATGGTGCGCGACTACGACCCCGGCCGGCCGGTCCCCCCGGAGGTCCGCGAGCGGTTGCTCGAGCACGCGATCCGGGCGCCGTCGGCCGGCTTCACCCAGGGCTGGGCGTTCCTGGTCCTGGAGACCGACGAGGAGCGGACGGCGTTCTGGGCCGCCACGGTTGCCTCTCCCGCCGCACCCGACGGCTGGCTGACCCGCATGCGCCGGGCCCCGCTGCTGGTGGTGCCGTTCTCGCACAAGGACGCCTACCTGGACCGCTACGCCGAGCGGGACAAGGGCTGGACCGACCGGGACGAGGCGCGCTGGCCGGTCCCGTACTGGGACGTCGACACCGGCATGGCCGCGCTCATGATGCTGCTGACCGCGGTCGACGAGGGGCTGGGCGCCTGCTTCTTCGGCGTCCCGGCCGACCGGGTCGACGCGCTGCGCGGGGCGTTCGGAGTGCCGGCGGCGTACCGACCGGTCGGGGTCGTCGCCGTCGGCTATCCCGGGGACGCCGACCGCCGCTCGCCCTCCCTGCGCCGCGGCCGGCGGGGCGTGGCCGAGGTCGTGCACCGCGGCCGGTGGTGAGAGCGCCCTCATCGGGCTCTCACCCCGGCGTCACCCGCCGCGTCCACGCTGGGCCGGTGCTGCCGGCCTCCCCCGCTCCCCCGCCCGCCACCTGGCCGGCCTCCCTGCGGCTGCTGCTCGGCGCCGGCGCCTCCGACGTGTGGGCCGCCGTCCTCGAGCCGCTCGGCGGCCGGGCGGCCGGCCTGCGCGCCGTCACCGTGACGCTGCGCCCCGACGGCTCGGCCACCGTGCGCTACCGCGCCGACGTCCGCTGGGCCGACGGCCGCACCACCCGGGAGTCGCTGGCCGCCGCGACCGGCTCGCGCATCCCGCCGGGCGCCGCGGTCGTCGAGGGCCCCGGGGACGACGGGGCGGCCGTGGCCGTCGCCCTGTGGCGCTGGCCGCACGACCCCGCGCTGCCGGGTCTGGCCTGGGCCTCGCGCGCGGCGGGCGCGGCCGACCGGCTGGCGACGCTCGGGGTCGACACAAGGCCGCTGCGGCTGCGGCTGCGCGCCTACCGGCCCGGCCGCCGGGCCGTCGTCGAGGCGACGTCCCCGGCCGGGCGGTGGTTCCTCAAGGTGGTGCGGCCGGACGCGGCGCCCGCGCTGGCCGCCCGCCACGGCGCCCTGAGCTCGGCGGTCCCGGTGCCACCCGTGGTCGCGGCGACGGACGACGGCGTCCTCGTCCTGCCCGGGCTCGGCGGCACCCCCATGCGCGCCGCCCTGGCCGGCGACCCGGCTCAGCTCCCACCACCGGAGGACCTGTCGGCGCTGCTCGATGCGCTGCCCCCGGTCGAGGCGCCGGCACCCCGGCGCGACCCCACCGACCCGGTGCCGCGGGCCCGGGCGCACGCGACCGTGGTCGGCCTCACCTGCCCGCAGCTGCGGCCCCGGCTCGCCCGGCTCACCGATGCGGTGGCCGCGGCGGCGGGCCCTCAGCCGCTCGTGCCGGTGCACGGCGACTTCTACGAGGCCCAGCTCCTGGTCGACGGCGGCCGGGTCGTGGGCCTGCTCGACGTCGACACCGCCGGCCCGGGGGCCCGCGTCGACGACTGGGCCACCCTGCTGGCGCACCTGGCGCTGCTCGGGCAGCTGGCCGCCGACCCGGCGCCCGTGGCCGCCTACCGGGCCCGGGTCCAGGCGTTCCTGGCGCCCCGGTTCCCCGCCGGCGAGCTCTGCGCGCGGGTGGCCGGCGTGCTGATCGGGCTGGCCACCGGGCCGTTCCGCGTCCAGCAGGCCGGCTGGGCCGCGGCGACCGAGGCCCGCGTGTCGCTGGCCGAGGAGTGGGCCGGCCTGCGCTGACCGGGGATGAGAGCGCCCTCATCGCGCTCTCCCGGAGACCTCACCGACGGTGGACATCGTGGAGGTGTCAGACGGACACCCACACCTCAGGAGGACCCCATGACCCGCCGCCCCGCTCCCTGGAAGGTCGTCACCCTCGGCACCGCGCTCACCGGCCTCGGCCTGGCCGGCGTCGGCGTGGCCGCCGCGGACGGCGCGGGCGATGCCCCGCTGCCCGCCGCCGTCGCGGTCAGCGCCCCCGACGCCGGCGACACGGCCGACAGCCCCGACGCGGCACCGGGCGCCGCGGACGCCTCGCCCGAGAGCGCCGACTCCCCCGCCGAGAGCGCCGTGGACAGCCCGGCCGACGCCTCGCCCGAGAGCGCCGACTCCCCCGCCGAGAGCGCCGTGGACAGCCCGGCCGACGACAGCCCCGACGTCACCCCGGACGACGACACGCCGGACAGCGCCGACACCCCGGGCGACGACTGACGCAGGACGTCCCTGCCGGGAGGCCCCACCGGCCCCGTCCACTCCGGGCGGGGCCGGTGGCGCGTCAGGTGCCGGACCTCAGGTGCTGAGCCGGTACCCCATCCCCCGGACCGTCTCGATCCGGTCGGCCCCGAGCTTGCGGCGCAGGTACCGCACGTAGACGTCCACGACGTTGGAGCCGGGGTCGAAGTCGTAGCCCCACACGTGGCTGAGCAGCTGCTCGCGCGCCAGCACCTGGTCCGGGTGACGCAGGAAGGTCTCGGCGAGGGCGAACTCGCGGGCGGAGAGATCCACCGTGCGCCCGCCCGCGGTCGCCCGCCGGGTGCGCAGGTCCAGCGAGAGGTCCCCGGCGGTGAGCACGGTGACCTCGGCCTGCCGCGCGCCGGCCAGCCGCAGCCGCACCCGGGCCAGCAGCTCCTCGAAGCGGAAGGGCTTGGGCATGTAGTCGTCGGCCCCGCCCTCGAGCCCCGCGACGGTGTCCTGCACGCCGTCGCGGGCGGTCAGCACGATCACCGGGACGGCGTTGCGCTCGGCCCGCAACGCCCGCAGCACGGCGAACCCGTCGAGCACCGGCAGGCCGATGTCGAGCACCACGAGGTCCACCTCGCCGCTGCGCGCCCGGTCCAGCGCCGACAGCCCGTCACCGACGACGGTGGTGACGAAGCCGTTGGCCCGCAGGCCCTTCTCGACGAAGGCGGCGATCCGCGGTTCGTCCTCGGCGATCAAGACCCGGCTCACCGGGGTCCTCCTTCGGTCTCGGCGGTCAGGGCGGCGGCCGGCAGCGGCGGGGTGTCCAGCGCGTCGTCCACCGTGTCGTCGGGGTCGGCGTCGCCCCCGTTCCCCTCGGCGTCCTCCGGCGGGGCCGGGCGGGCCGGCAGCACGAGGGTGAAGGTGGCGCCGTCCCCCGGGCGGCTGTGCAGCTCCACCCGGCCGTCGTGGGCGGCCGCGATCGCCTGGACCACCGACAGCCCGAGCCCGGCGCCGTCGGTGCGCCGCGCGCCGGCTCCACCGCGGGCGAAGCGCTCGAACACCCGCGCCTGGTCGGCCTCGGCGATGCCGGGCCCGGTGTCGTCGACCCACACGAGCAGCTCACCGCCGGTCAGCCGACTGCCGAGGACCACCCGGTCACCGGGGCGCGTGTAGTGGACGGCGTTGTCGGCCAGCGCCACGACCGCCTGGGTCAGCCGCTGCGGATCCAGCAGGAGGTCGACCCGGGCGGTCGCACCCAGCTGCCACTCCCGGTCCCCGAGCCGGCGCACCTTGCCGAACACCTCGGCGGTCAGCGCTGCGACGTCGACCGGTTGCAGGCGGACGAACTCCGGCTGCTCGGCCCGTGCCAGCAGCAGCAGGTCGGACACCATCCGGTTCATCCGGCCCAGTTCGTCGTCGACCAGGTCGACCGTCTCGCGGACGTCGGCGGGGTCGGTCGGGTCGAGCACCTCCAGGTGCCCGCGGACGATGGTGATCGGCGTGCGCAGCTCGTGCCCGGCGTCGTCGAGGAACCGGCGCTGCGCGGCCACGCCCCGCTCGACCCGGTCGAGCATCGCGTTCACCGAGCGGGCCAGGTCGGCGAGCTCGTCGCGTGCGTCGGCCGGCACCGGGATCCGGCCGGAGAGATCGGTGTCGGTGATCCCGGCGGCGGTGGCGGCGACCTGCCGCACCGGGCGGAGCACCCGCCCGGCCACCACCCAGGCACCGCCGGCGGCCAGCAGCAGCGTCGCACCCCCCACGCCGAGCATGAGGCGGGCGACGTCGTCGGCCGCCTCCCGCTCCTGGTCGGCGAAGTAGGCGACCACGACCACGCCGCGGGCCGGGTCGCCGGCCAGGGTCACCGGGACGGCGAGGTAGCGCACCTCCCCCGCCCCGCTGTCGTACCGGCCGGCCACCGGCTCGGTCACGTCACCGGCGAGCTCGGTGAAGGCGGTGTCCTCGCTGAGCAGGACCGGTGCCTCGATGCGGCTCTGGAAGCGGTAGACGCCGTCGACGTAGCCGAGGAACTTCTCGTTCGGCCGCGCGAGGTTGTAGGTGATGACGGTCTGCAGGACGTCGGCCACCGACCCGAACGGCTCCCCCGTGCGCGGGTCGATCCCGCCCTCCACGATCTGCGAGAACTCGGCGACCTCGGCGCGCAGCGCGGTGTCCATCCGCTCGTCGATCGAGGCGACGAGCAGCCGCCAGGTCACCAGGGTGACCAGGCCGAGGGCGAGCAGGACCAGCAGCAGGACCCAGCCGATGATGCGGGTCCGCGCCGCGTGCGGCAGCCACCGCAGTCGCCGCTCAGTCGTCGTCACCGTCGTCGTCCCCGTCGTCGTCCCCGTCGTCGTCGTCGTCCTCGTCATCGTCCCCGTCGTCGTCGATGGGGGGCGGGGGGACGACGTCCGGCGCCGGGGCGGGCGGCGGAGGCACGGTGGTCGCGTCCGGGCCGGGTGCCGGCCCGGGTGCCGGACCGGGGGCCGGCGACCGCTCGGGGACGACGATCGGCGAGGGCACCGCCGGGGGACCCGCGTCGGCCGGCCGCAGCGCCGCCCACCCGCCCCAGGCGAGCGCGAACAGCGCCACGGCGGCGAGCAACGCGACGAGGACGGGCCGCGGACGCACGACCCGACCGTGCGCGCCGGAGGTGGCCGCGCGGTGAGACGCAGATGAGACCGTTCTCATCCGCGGGCGCCGGCGGGAGCACACTCGGCGCATGGCCCCGGTGCCCGCGCCCCGGCTGCCCCGCCGGGCGGGGCGGCGGACGAACCTCGGGCTGCTGGCGCTGCTCCTGGTGGCCGGCGGGACCGGCGTGCTGGCCTACGGGGTGGGGACCGCCCCGGCCACCCGCCTCGTGGTCGCCGCGCACGGCGCCGCCGGCCTGGGCCTGCTCCTGCTGGTCCCGTGGAAGACCGTGGTCGTCCGGCGGGGACGGCGGCGGACCGCGCACCGGCGCGACCCGACCGCGGCGGTGGCGCTCGGCGTCCTCGTCGTGCTCACCGTGGTCACCGGAGTGCTGCACGCGGCCGGGCAGCCGGGACCGTGGCCGTCCCTCGGAGGGGTCGCCGCCCTGCAGGTGCACGTCGGGGCGGCCATCGCCGCGGCCGCCGTCCTGGCTGTGCACGCGGTGGGTGCCCGGCAACGGCCCCGGCGCACCGACCTGGGCCGCCGCGCGCTGCTGCAGACCGGTGGTCTGGCGCTCGGGGCGACGGCCCTGTGGTCCGCCGTGGAAGGGCTGCTGCGGGTGAGCGGCGCGCCCGGCGGGGACCGCCGCGCCACCGGCTCCCACGAGCGCGGCACGGACGACCCCGCCGCCATGCCGGTCACCCAGTGGCTCGGCGACACCGTCCCGGATCCGACGCCCGGCGTCGTGGAGGTGGTCGCCGGGGGGCGACGCGTACGGCTCTCCCCCGGTGAGGTCGACCGCGGCGACCAGGTGCGGGCGCTGCTGGACTGCACGGGCGGGTGGTACGCCGAGCAGGACTGGCGGGGTGCCCGGCTGGACCGCGTGCTGGCCGACGCCGCCGGCGGGGAGCTGCCGCGCGAGGGCAGCGTCGACGTCGTCTCCGCGACGGGCTACCGGCGCCGGCTGCCCCTCGCGGACGCCCCGCACCTGCTGCTGGCCACGCACGCCGCCGGCCGGCCGCTGTCGGCCGGCCACGGGGCGCCGGTCCGGCTCGTCGCGCCCGGCCGGCGTGGCTTCTGGTGGGTCAAGTGGGTGGTCCGGATCGAGGTCGTGGACGCCCCGTGGTGGCTGCAGCCACCGTTCCCGCTGCAGTGACCACCCGACTCAGAGCGTGTCCAGCCAGTTGGTGAGCAGCTGCGCACCGGCGTCGCCGCTCTTCTCCGGGTGGAACTGGGTGGCCGACAGCGCGGCGTTCTCCACACCGGCGACGAACCGGTCGCCGTGCTCGGCCCAGGTCACCAGCGGCGGGCGGATCCGCGACGGCGCGCCGTCCTGGCCCAGCGTGAAGTCGCGGACGCCGTAGGAGTGCACGAAGTAGAAGCGCTGGCCGGCCAGCCCGTCGAACAGGACCGACCCCGCCGGTGCCTCGACGGTGTTCCAGCCCATGTGCGGCAGGACCGGCGCCTGCAGCGGCTCGACCACGCCGGGCCACTCGCCGCAGCCCTCGGCGTCGTGACCGTGCTCGACGCCCTTCTCGAACAGGATCTGCATGCCCACGCAGACGCCGAGCACCGGGCGCCCACCGGCCAGCCGGCGGCCGATGAGGCGGGGACCGTCGACCGCCCGCAGCCCGGCCATGCAGGCGGCGAACGCGCCGACGCCCGGGACCACGAGCCCGTCGGCGTCCAGGGCCGCCTGCGGTTGAGCGGTCACGGTCACGTCGGCACCGACGCGGGCCAGCGCCCGCTCGGCCGAGCGCAGGTTGCCCGACCCGTAGTCGAGGACGACGACCTTCTTCTTCACGCCTGCCACGGTACTGACCAGCGACGCCGGGCCCGCCGGGATTCCCGCAGCCGGCCACCGGCCGGGCCGCCCCGGACGTGGCGGCGGCGCCCGGGTCCTGGTAACCGTGACGGATGGACGCGATCTCCCTGACCACCCTCGTCGACGACCACCTCCGGCGTGCCCGGGAGGCAGCCGCGGGGCGCAGCGCCGCCACGCTGCACGGCGGACACGACCACCGCCTGCGGCAGACCCTCGTCGCCCTGCTCGCCGGCCGGGCGCTGGAAGAGCACGAGAGCCCCGGCGAGGCGACCCTGCAGGTGCTGCGCGGGCGGGTGCGGCTGGTCGCCGGGACGGCCTCGCAGGACCTGGAGGCGGGGCAGCTGGTGGCGATCCCGCCGGCCCGCCACGCGCTCGAGGCCCCGGAGGACGCGGTGGTCCTCCTGACCGTGGTCAAGCGGCTGGGACACGAGGACTGACCGGGACCTGTCGGACGCTCCTATGGCTCGTCAAGCCCCCGCTGCCGGTGGTGATTCGAGGCGTCGGTAGAGCTCTCGGGCGAGGTAGCGCTTGAGGCAGCGCTTGATCT
>NZ_JBJNRJ010000052.1:0-38571 GCF_046233715.1 Trujillonella humicola
TCCGCGCTCGGCTTCCGAAACCTCACCAACTACATCGCCAGGAGCCTGCTGGAGACCGGCGGATTCAGGACCCGACTACACCCTCGATCGTGAAGAGCCCCATTAGACATCCCCGGTCGGTGTAGTCGATTAGTGACGTGGCATCAGCGCCATCAGGTAAGTGCGCTGCCGCCGAGCCGCGGCCACGAGGTCACCCGCCCGCCCCGGTGAGCCGCCGGACGACCCCTTCGCCACCGACGCGGCGGATCAGTTCGAGGTCCCCGCAGACCACCAGCAGGTCTCGGGCCCGTGACAGGCCGACGTAGAGCATCTCGCGGGCCCATGCCTCGTCCCGGAAGCCGTTGACGGCGAGGACGACGGCCGGCCGCTCGAGGCCCTTGAAGCCGAGGACGTGCCCGTAGAAGAGGTCGTCGTCCTGCCAGTAGGTGGCCCAGTAGGCGTCCTGCCCCTCGGACTGCCGCTCGACCTGGACCGGGTGCCGGTGGTGGGTCGTCAGCAGGGCGATCGACTGCGGCGGCCACCCCTCGTCGAGCAGGGCGTCGGCGACGTCGTCGGCCGCACCGACCGCGTCCGCGGGCGCGGCGGGGACGAACCGGACCGGCAGCCCGGACCGCCCGCGCACCGTCATCCGCTCCGGCGCGAGGCTGGAGAACGTGCCGGCGATCTGCTTGGTGTTGCGCAGGTTCTCGTGGAGCGGGATCGACAGGAGGTCGACGGTGGGCCGGCCCTGACGCGCGAAGATGCGCTGGCCCTCGTCCGAGAAGACATAGAGGGAGCCGTGGCCGGGGTTGCGCAGCGCCGCGAGGACGGCGTCCCACCAGCTCTGCGCGAAGTCCTGCCCCTCGTCGATGACGATGGCATCGAACCTGCGTTCCTCGGGCAGGTCCGCGGCGAGCGAGACCATGCGGGAGGGGAGGAACTCCTCCCAGTACGCGCTGTCGTCGTCGGATCCCGCGCGCACGCCCCAGCCGATGCCGAGGTAGTGGAAGGTGCCGACGTAGTCGGGCCGCTGCCGCTTGGGCAGGTCGTCGACCCGGCGCCGGAGGAACTCGGCCAGCCCGCGCGAGTAGCACATCAGCGCCACCCGCTGTCCCTCGGCGGCCAGCCTGCGGGCCTTCTCCACCGCCAGCCAGGTCTTGCCCGAGCCCGCGCCGCCCTGGATCTCCACCCGCGGGAACGCCTTGAGGTAGTCCAGGACCTTCGCCTGGTCCCGGGTGAGCAGGTCGCAGGCGGCCTCGCGCTCGGCCAGCTCGGCCAGCAGGTGCTGCTGCGGGATGGCCGCACCGGCCAGGCAGTCGACGAGATCCTCCACGTCCTGAGGGTTCGGCGGGTCGGGCTCGTCCCGCACCGTCTGCAGCGCCGTCCGGATCCGGGCGGCGGCGTGCGGGACGTCGGTGGCGTCGATCGCCATCCAACGGGCGAGGCCGGGCGCTCGGAAGGACGACGGCAGCGTGGTCGCCGGCAGCGCGACGAGGTGCGCGGTGCGCTGGCGGCCCGCCGTCCAGCGCGGGTGGTCGGCCAGGTACTCGCAGAGCAGGTACTTGCAGGCCACGGCCTGGTCGACGGGGTGGATCACCTCGTCGACGCCGTCGTTCCGTTGCCGCCACTCGCCGCGGTCCAGCGAGACGCTGCCGCCCTTCACCTCGACGACGGCGATCCCGACGCCGGGCCAGGCGACGACGAGGTCGGCCTCCCGGTCCTGGGACCGGTCGCTGAACCGTAGGTTGGCGAACAGGACGGCGTCGTCGGGCAGCTGCTCGCGCAGCGTCGCGACGAGCCGCCGCTCGGCGTCCGATCCGAACCGCGGGTCGTCCGGGTAGAGCCGGGCGGTCACGCAGGCGTCCTCGCGCCGGACAGCGCGTCCCAGAACACCGCCTCGCTGACCACCCGGACGCCGAGGGCGCGGGCCTTGGTCGCCTTGCCCGACTGCGAGTGCGGATCGGCGCAGACCAGGACGCCGGTCTGCTTGGAGACCGAGGCCATCGGGACGAGCCCGGCGTCGCGGGCCGCCCGCTCGAGCTCGTCGCGGCCGCGGCTCATCGCCCCGGTGAAGACGATCTTCGTGCCCGGCAGGAGGGCGGCTGCTTCGCGCCGCGGCACGGACACCTGCGCGCCGCTGCGGACGGCGGTCAGCGCGAGGTCGACGTCCTTCTCCGTCATGCCGAGCAGGACGGCGACCCGGTCGAGGTCGGCGCGCTCGTCGTCGGTGACGACGCCGTCGGCGTACGCGGCCGTGGCCAGCGCCTCCAGGTAGAGCCGGTGCGCGGTCAGCACGTGGTCGCGGCCGCAGCCGAGCTCCGTTGCCAGCGACATGAGCTGGTCGGCCTCGGGCACGCTGACCAGCCGGTCCTCCAGCACCTGGTCGAGCACGGTGAGGTACGGCGCGATGCTCGGCGGGGCGTCGTCGAGCGCGGGCAGGGCGGCGACGAGGCCGGCCAGGTAGCCGTCGCGCTGCCGGACGGCGGCCGTGGCGGCGTCGCGGGGCAGCGTCCGGCAGGGGGCGCACGGTTCGGCCGCCATCACCCGCGCCGCCTCGACCAGCTGCGGCCAGGAGTGCGCGAGCGCCTCGAACCCCTGGTAGCTGCCGTCGGCGGCGAACTGCACCCGGATCCCGGCGCCGGCCAGCGACCCCTCGCCCAGCTGCGAGGAGAGCATGTGCAGCATCAGCTCGGCGGTGGCGCGGGCGTCGTGCAGCGCGGCGTGCCCGTGGTTTAGCGGGATGTCGACGAACCCGCACAGCGCCTGCAGCGACCGGGTGCCCGGGCCGAAGAACAGCGGCGCCAGCCGCATGGTGCACAGCGTGGGCGGCAGCTCGGCGGGCAGCCCCGCACGGGCGAACTCGCGGGCGAGGAAGCGCAGGTCGAACAGCGCGTTGTGGGCGACGACGGTGCGGCCGGTGAGCAGGGAGCGCAGGTAGGGGGCGACGTCGGAGAAGGCCGGTGCCTCGACGACGTCGCCGGCGCGGATGCCGTGCAGGCGGGTCGGGCCGACGTCGCGCCCGGGGTTGACCAGGGTCTCGAACTCGGCCTCGACCTCGCCGCGCTCGTCGAGCAGGACGACCCCGATCTCGACGACCCGGTCGGTCCGGGGCGACAGCCCGGTGGTCTCCACGTCGATGACAGCAACCGTCACGACGGCTCCTTCGCACTCCCGGCCGCCCCCCGCGGCGGCCGACTGGATCGGCGTCCGGCGGACCATGCCACGGCCGACAGCGAAAAGCCGGAGTTTCGGATCGAAGGCGGCCTCAGTCGTCCCAGCAGTCTCAGTGGCGCCCGGCGGGGTCACTCCGAGAACCGCTCGTACGCCTCGAGACAGGACAGGCAGGTCCTCTCCGTGCTGTCGAAGGTCTCCGGAGCGACGGGACGCCGGCAGGTGCGGCACCAGCGGAACGAGCGGCGACGGCGGCTGGCGATGGCCTCCGCGGTCTCGACGACCTCGGCGGGGAACCACCGCAGGTGCTCCCGGGTGAAGCGGCTGCCGTCCAGCGGCCACACCTCGTGCTGGGGCGCCCAGCCGACGGGAGGAGGCGCGAGGACGAAGCCCCCGGCGTCGACGCCGACCGCCAGCTGTGCGGGCTCGCCGCTGACGAACCACTGCAGCCCGTCGCCCCCGCCGAGGTCCTCCCGGCGCCAGCCGGCCCCGAGGGCCCGGAGCACCTCGGGCCAGCCGACACCCAGCGCGGTCGCCAGCGCCTGCTCCCCCGCGGTCGGGTCCCCCTCCCGGCCCCAGGCGAGTCCGCAGGCGCGGCACTCGAACACCAGGTCGCCCTCGGGATCGCGCAGGCAGCCGCCCAGCACGACCATGCCGCGCTCGGCGAGCTCGAACAGGTCGCCCGCCGGCAGCCCCCACACGATCGGGACGGACTCCTCGCGACCGCACTCCGGGCACACCCGCCCGGGCTGGATCCCCACCGAACCGCTCATCCCGCTCCCCGTGCCGCTGCCGTCCCCGTGACGGCGGAAGCGGAGGGTGGCAGTGGCCACCGACAGGAACCGGAACGGCGTCCGGTCGGTTCACCGGATCGGGTCACCCCAGCCCGGCGCGCTCCTCGGCCAGCGGCGCGGCCAGGCGGATCTCCGCGGTGCAAGCGGCGTGGTCGCTCAGGTGGGCCCCGTTCCACTGCGGGCGGTGGACGTCGGCGACGTCGTCACCGTCCACGAGCTCGGCGCTGACCGCCAGGTGGTCGATCGCGTACGCATCCTCGTTGAGGTGCGCGGCGCGTTCCGTCAGGGCTGGTGCTACGCGGCTACCTGGTTCGCGAGCAGGGGATCCCCGGTCGAGGAGCGACGGCGAACGTCGTCGAGCGCTGGCCGCGCCTCGACCCGTGGAACGTCAGCTTCACCTCGGCGCTGCGGCGGCTGGCCCGTCGGGCTCGAGGCCGGTCGGCGTCATCTGGGGTTGAGCTGCATGGCGAACCACAGTTCGGCGCGCACCGTGACGTCGTCGAGGTCCCGGCCGAGCGCCTCGGCGATGCGCCCCATCCGGTAGCGCAGCGTGTGCCGGTGGATGTCGAGCTCGGTGGCGGACGCATCGGACTGGCCGTTGTGCGCGAGGAGGACCCTCAGCGTGTGGAGGAAGTCGACCTTCGACCCCTCGTCGAGCGCCAGGATCGGGGCCAGCGCCGCCTGGGCCCACGCACGGACGTCGTCACCGGCCAGGTGGCGCAGCAGCCCGGCGTCGGCGATGTCCTTCGCGAGCAGCAGCTTGCCGGTCTGCCGGGCGGACAGCTGGAAGACCGTGTTCACGCGCCGCCAGGCGCCGGGGAGTTCGGCGATCGGGATCGAGTCGCTGACGGTGCCGTGGCTGTGCGGGACGCGCTGCAGGACCGCCTCGAGGGTCCGCAGGTCTCCCTCCGCAGTGGGGAGGACCACCACCACCCGTCCCGGGCGGTCCTCGGAGATGACGGTCGCCAGGCGCCGCAGCCCGCGGTCGTTCTCGGTGGTGTCGATGAGCTCCGGGCCGTACTCCCGCGGCGCGCCGAGCAGCGCCACCCGGACCGGACCACGGGGGCAGGGGACGTCGAGCACGTCGGCCACGGACTGCGCCGCCTCGGGCTGGCCCTCGAGGAGCAGGTTGAGCACCGCGTGCCGTCCCTTGCGGACCATGGTGCGTGCCTCGTCCGCCCGAGTCAGCTCGGCGGCGAGCAGCAGGGTCGAGGTGTCGAACAGGGACATCTCGACCGGGTCGAGCGGAGTTGCCCGGCCGATGGCCAGGAAGGCGCGGGTGCGTCCGGCGGCGACCACGGGCCGCAGCATGATGACCTCGGTCGGGCTGGCGAGGCTGATGCTGCCCAGGTGCGAGGGCGCAGTGAACCGGGGAAGCTCCGTGCGGACGCGCGGTGCGTGGATGCGGGCGCTCTCCGGGACGTTCGCCTGCAGGGCGCCCTCGCCGTCGAGGACCAGCACCCAGCACCGCAGCGTCGACTTGATGCACTCGGCGATGCCCCGCGGGCCGTTCACCTGCAGGCTCGAGCGAACCAACTGTCCGTGTGCGCTGGCGATCGTCTCGGGCGCAGCGTCCATCGGGCTCCCTCCGCGTGACGTGCCGCACCGCCGGTGGCAGTACACCCTGCCCGTGCACCGACACAATCGGATGTGCCCGCTCAGGACAATCCTTCGGAACGATGTTGTACAGAGCGCGGATGCGGACGGCGCCGTCTCCGCCGCGACACTGTGTCCGTCCCGCTCGCCGCCGGCGCAGGAGGCTGCAGTGACCGGTACACCGGTTCTCGACGTCATGCCGGCGACCTCCCGGCACCCGGCCGTCACCTACCGGCAGGCCGGGGACGGCCAGGTGCTCATCGAATTCGGCGAGATGGAGCTGGACCTGCGCCACAACTTCCACGTGCAGGCGGTCCTGCGGGAACTCGACAGGCACCCGCTCCCCGGGCTGATCGAGGCCGCCCCCGGCTTCCGCAGCCTCATGGTCACGTTCCAGCCGGACCGGATCGGCCGCAGCCAGGTGATCGCCGACGTGTCGGAGCGGATCGAGGCCGCGGTCGGCCTGGCGGCACTGCGCATCCCCAGCCGGCTCATCACGCTGCCGATCGCCTTCGACGACGAGATGTCGCGCGAGGCGGTCCACCGCTATCGGATCACCACCCGCAGCGACGCCCCGAACGTCTCCCCCGGCGACAACATCGACTACCTCGTCCGCTGCAACGGCTTCGCCCACCGTGAGGCCTTCTACGAGACGTTCCTCCGGGCCACCTGGTGGAACGCGTTCGTCGGCTACTTCCCCGGCCTGCCGTCGCTGTTCTCCATGGACCCGCTGAGCCAGATCTCGGTCCCCAAGTACAACCCGGCGCGGATGTGGACCCCCGAGGGTTCGGTGGCGATCGGCGGGCCGTGCGTCGTCATCTACCCGGTGGAGGCGCCGGGCAGCTACCAGCTGTTCGGACGGACGCTGCCGATCCTCGACCCGTGGCGGCGCGCCGACGTGTTCGCCGACGACCCCATCCTCTTCCGCGTCGCCGATCGGGTCCGGTTCGAGCGGGTGACCGAACCGGAGCTGCTCGCGCTGCGCCGGCAGGCCCTGGAGGGCACGTACCGCTATCAGGTGGAGACCGCGGAGTTCGACGTCGCCGGCTACCTGGCCGAGTGCCAGCACCTCGCCGACCGCGCGTCGCTGGTGCGCGAGCTGCGCAGCACCGCGGCCGGCACCGTGGACGTTCCGTGAGCGGTGCGGTCGCCGCCGAGGTCATCGACCCGGGCCTGGAGACCACGGTGCAGTCGTGGCCGGGCCGCATCGGGATGACCTCCCGCGGCTACTTCCCCGCCGGACCGGCGGACCACTACTCCGCGCGCGCGGCCAACGTGCTGGTCGGCAACCCGGCAGGGGCCGCGGCGCTCGAGATCCCCATGATCCGGTTCGAGATGGGTATGAGCCGGCGCACCCGCCTGGCCTTCTGCGGGCCGGAGTCGGCTGTCGTCTGCGTCAACGGCGAGGCCGTGCCGACCTGGGCGACGGTGGACGTCGCGGCCGGGGACATCGTCTCCTGCCGGGAGGGCGACGGCCCCGGTTTCCGGATGTACGTGGCGTTCGCCGGCGGGCTCGACGTGCCGGTGGTGCAGGGCTCCACGTCGACGCACCTCATCGGGGGCATCGGCGGCGTCCAGGGCCGTGCGCTCCTGCGCGGCGACGTCCTCTCCGCCGTCCCCGCTCCGTCCGGGCCGGCGCCGACCCGGGTCTTCCCCACCGCGCTGCGCCCGGTGTTCGGCCTGCCCTGGGAGATCGAGGTGCTGCGCGGCCCGCACTCGGTCCCCGACTTCCTGACCCCGCGGGACTGGGAGGAGCTCACCTCGCGGCAGTGGCGGGTGGATCTGAACTCGGATCGGGTGGCCACCCGGCTGGAGCCGTTCCGCTTCCGGT
Organism: Trujillonella humicola; assembly: GCF_046233715.1. Classification (NCBI taxonomy): domain Bacteria; kingdom Bacillati; phylum Actinomycetota; class Actinomycetes; order Geodermatophilales; family Geodermatophilaceae; genus Trujillonella; species Trujillonella humicola. Next base: position 7,372 of record NZ_JBJNRJ010000052.1, read on the forward strand.
GGAGCCGGCCGGACGGCGGGGTGGCCGGTGGCCACCCGTCGAACGTGCTCGACAGCATGTACCCGCTGGGCGCCGTCCTCGCCACGAGCGACGTGCTCACCGTGCTGGGGCCGGAGGGCAACACGTCCGGCGGGTTCGCGGTGGTGGCGACCGTGCCGCACTGCGCCCGGTGGAAGTTCGGCCAGATCCGTCCCGGTCGTGACAGCCTCGTGTTCCGCGAGGTCGGCTACGAGGAGGCGTTGGCGCTGGGCGAGCGGGTGGACTTCGCGCTTGCGCACGAGCGGCTGGCGCCGGAGACCTGAGGCCACCGGGGCGCCGACGACCGGCCCGGTGGGGCACGGGAGAGGGCCGGGTGCGCCGGCCCCCTCCCGCGGTCAGGCGGCGACGGCCCGGCGGACCTTCTCCAGATAACGGTGCTTCTCCGCACGAGCGGCGAGCGCCTGCTCGAGGGTCACCGGGACGAATCGCGTCCTCGTGCCCGGGGAGCACTGCGCGACGAGGTCGAGATCGGAGCTGATCACGGTGCCCACCATCGCGTAGCCGCCGCCGGAGACCGCGTCGCGGTGCAGGATGATCGGCTCGACGCCCCCGGGAACCTGGATGGAGCCGATCGGGTAGCCGGCGTCCACGATGTTCGACGGGTCCGACCCCGCCCCGAACGGCTGGGTCCGCTCGACGAACTCCAGTGTCGCCCCGGAGTACCGGAAGCCGGTCCGGTCCGCGACCGGGGTGAGCGCCCAGTCGGCCGACAGCAGCACCTCGCGGCCCTGCCCGCTGAGCCGGTAGTCGTACAGGCCCAGCACGACGCGGAGCTCGACCTCCCGGGAGAAGACCGGGACGAGATCGGCCGGCACGGCACGTCCGGCGGCCCCGCGCCGCTCGGCGCCGAGGGGCAGGACGTCCCCGGCTCGGAGCGCCCGCCCCTCGTGCCCGCCGAGCGCACCGAGCGCGTACGTGGACCGGCTGCCGAGCACGTGCGGCACGTCGAAGCCACCGGCCGCGGCGATGTACACCCGCGCCCCGGACCGGAGGTACCCGAAGGACAGCTCGTCCCCGGCCTGCACCTCGAACGACTGCCAGGTCGGGACGGACACCCCGTTGAGCCTGGGTTCGAGGTCCGCGCCGGTCACCGCGACGACCGTGGGCTCCGTGAACCCGAGCGTCGGTGCCATGTACGGCGCCTCCAGCACCGCGGCGTCCTCGGGGTTGCCGACGAGCATGTTGGCCATCCGCGCCGACCCCAGGTCCAGGGCCCCCGAGGGTGGGATGCCGACGTTGTACTGGCCCGGGCGACCGAGGTCCTGAACCGTCGTGGCGAGTCCGGGTTCTCTGACGTCAACGGGCATCGAGGGCTCCCAGCAGGGTGTGGTTGTAGGCGTCCGGCGCTGCGAGGAAGTCGTCGAGGACGAAGTCGACGTCGGCCATCCGGTAGGTGTAGCTGCCGTCCTCGACCCGGGCGCGGGTCTCGGTGTACTCCTCCTCGTCGATGGGCCTGAACTTGACGATGTCCCCGGGCCGGAACAGCACCATGGACGACGCGAAGATCGCGTGCTGTTGCTGCGGGTCGTAGATGGGCACCGGGGTGATGCCGAACATCTGGTAGCCGCCGGCGCCCTTCACCGAGTAGATGCAGGCGAAGCAGCCGCCGTGCCCGACGGTGAGCGCCGGCGTCTCGGTCCGCGGCCGCAGGTACTTCGGCAGCTCGATCTGCCGGGAGCGCTCCACCATCTGGAACATGAAGGGCAGTCCGGCGACGAAGCCGACCATGGACACCAGCCACGGCGACTCGCTGTGCTGCTTGACGAACGCCTCGACCGAGCCGGCCCCGGTCTGTTCGACGGCGTAGTCGACGTCGTTGCCCTGGGGGCGCTGGTGCCGGTCGCGGAACTTCTTGCCGACCTGGTTGGTGTAGGCGTCGTTGTACCAGACCGGGATCTCCACGATCCGGGTCGGCAGGTGCAGCGACGGGGCGGCGAGCACCTCCTCCTCGATCGCCTCCACCACGGGTTGGAGCCGGTCCGGGGGGAGCACGTCGGGGTCGAACCGGATGAGCAGCGAGGCGTTGGCCGGGCAGATGTCGGTGACCCCGGGCAGCGCCCGTTCGGCGAGACGGCTGCTCATCGCCATCGCCCGGAAGTTCGCCGTCAGGCTCATGGCCTCGTCGATCTGGACGACGAGATGCTCGTCGGCCCCCCACGAGTAGCGACTGCCCTCAGACATGTGCGACACCTGCCTCGGCTCGGTCGGTCTGCATCCACTGCTCCAGGAACGTCGTGTGGTACTCGCCCGCGCGGAACTCCGGCGTGTCCACCAGCCGCCGGACGAAGCCGGCCGTGGTGGCCAGACCCTCGAGCTGCAGTTCGTCGAGGGCGCGCAACATCCGTTCCACCGCCCGCCCGCGGTCCCCGGCCCAGACGACGAGCTTGGCGAGCAGGGAGTCGTAGTACGGCGGGACGGTCGAACCGGCGGTGAAGCCGGAGTCGAAGCGCACGAACGGTCCGCCGGGCGGCTGCAGGTGGGTCACCGTCCCCGGGCTGGGCAGGAAGTCGCGGTCGGGGTTCTCTGCGTTGATCCGCACCTCGAGCGCGTGCCCGCGCAGCACCACGTCGTCCTGCGTGAAGGACAGCCGCTCACCGAAGGCGATCCGCAGCTGTTCCTGCACGAGGTCCAGGCCGCTGATCATCTCGGTGACCGGGTGCTCCACCTGGATGCGCGTGTTCATCTCGATGAAGAAGAACTCCCCGGACGCCTCGTCGTAGAGGAACTCGACGGTGCCGGCGCCGGTGTACTTCACCGACTCGGCGAGGGCCACCGCGGCTGTCTCCATCTCGGCGGCGATCGCGGCGGGGAGCGTCGCCGCCCCCGCCTCCTCGATCATCTTCTGCCGACGACGCTGCATCGAGCACTCGCGCACCCCGACGTGCACGAAGTTCTCGCCGTCCCCGAACACCTGGACCTCGATGTGGCGCGCTCGGGGCACGAAGCGTTCGAGATAGACCTCGTCACTGCCGAACGCCGCCCGCGCCTCGGCCTGCGCGGCCGCCACCGCACCAGCCAGGTCGTCGCGGGATCCGACGATCCGGATGCCGCGCCCACCTCCGCCGGCGGACGCCTTGATCGCCACGGGGAACCCGACGGCCTCGGCGGCGGCGACCGCGTCGGCGGCCGAGGCCACCGGGCCGTCGGTGCCCGGGACGATCGGTACCCCTGCCTCCTGGGCACTGCGCCGGGCCTCGGCCTTGTCCCCCATGGAGCGGATGGCCTGCGGGGAGGGACCGACCCAGGCGGCGCCCGACTCGAGGACCCCCTCGGCGAACTCGGCACGTTCCGAGAGGAACCCGTACCCGGGGTGGACGGAGTCCGCGCCGGACGAGCGCACCGCGGCCAGCACCGCGCCGGTGTCGAGGTAGCTCCGCGACGCCTGTGCCGGGCCGATGTGCACCGCCTCGTCGGCGAGCCGGACGTGCACGGCCTCCGCGTCGGCGTCGCTGTAGACGGCGATCGTGCGGACGCCGAGTTCACGTGCTGCCCGGATGATGCGCACGGCGATCTCGCCGCGATTGGCCACGAGCAGCCTGCGGACCATCAGGTCACCTCGATGGTGGCGATCGGATCACCGGGGTCGACCGTTCCGTTGTCGGTCACCTCGAAGCGGCGCAGGGTCCCGTCGACCTCCGACTTGACCTCGGCGAACTGCTTCATGATCTCGACCAGGCCGATGGTCTGCCCCGCGCTGACCGCACCTCCCTCCTCCACGAAGGGCGGGTTGTCCGGGGACGGCCGCCGGTAGAAGACCCCCGGCAGCGGCGACTGGACGACGTGCTCGTTCATACGACGGGCCTCCTCGGCTCGGAGCTAGATCGACTCGACGGTCTTGCGCACGACGGTGGCGATCTCGACGGCGTTGGGCGTGTCCGAGTGGACGCAGATGCTCTCCACCCGGATGGGGAACCGCTCGCCGGTGTCGGCGATCGCCACGCCCTCCTTGAGAGCCGTCTCGGCGCGGCGGGCCGCCTCGTCCGGTGGGGTGGCGCGCGGCCGGCGCAGGATGATGAGGCTGCCGTCGGCCCGGTAGCCGAGGTCCACGTAGAACTCGGCCACGAACGGCACACCGCGCTTGGTGGCCACCCGCTCGTGCGCCGTCCCGGCCATGCCGAAGACCGGCACCTCGTACTGCACCGCGACGTCGCAGACGCCGTCCATCAGCGCGTCGTCGCGGGCCGCCATGCCGTACAGGGAGCCGTGCGGCTTGATGTGGCTCAGCGACAGCCCCTCGGCGTGCAGGAAGCCGACGAGCGCGCCGACCTGGTAGCGGACCAGGTCGGTGACCTCCTGGGGTTCGAGCTTCATCTCGCGCCGGCCGAAGCCGACGAGGTCCTGCAGCCCGGGGTGCGCGCCGATCGTGATGCCGGCACCCGCGGCCAGCTGCACCGTCTCGCGGATCCCGCTGGGGTCACCGGCGTGGAAGCCGCAGGCGACGTTGGCGGTGTCGATGAGCTCGACCAGCTGGGGGTCGTTGCCGAACGAGTGGATCCCGAAGGACTCGCCCATGTCGGAGTTGATGGTGACCATGTGCGTGCTCCTGCTCGCGGGGAGGGGTACCGATGGGTCAGGCGGGGTCGTTCTCGTACTCGTACGCGTCGCAGAACAGGAAGCCGTTGCGCCCCCAGTCCTCGCGGCCCACTTCGGTGAAGATGAAGTTGATCGTCTCGGGCTTGCAGTCGGCGATCCGCGAGATCTCGCGGGTGAGGACTTCCGCGAGCTCGCGCTTCTGCTCGAGGGTGCGGCCCGGGAACCAGTCGATGCGGACGAAGGGCACGGTGCGCTCCTTGGCTAGGGGTGGGCGTGTCTCGGGGTGTCGCCGTGGGGGTCGACGTAGACGACGTCGTCCTCGACCTTGACGGGGTAGCGCGCCAGCTCCGCGTGGGTCGGGTTGATGCCCTTGCAGGTCGTCAGGTCGAACTGCCAGAGGTGCAACCGGCAGGTGAGGACGGTCTTGGCGAGCTCGCCCTCGACGAGTTCGGTCTCCTGGTGCGGGCAGATCGCCTGCGTCGCGACGACCTCGCCGCCGTCGAGGCAGGCGACCAGGATGTCCTGGCCGTCGACGGTGAAGGACTCCATCTCCCCTTCCCACAGGTCGTCGAGACTGCAGACGCGTTCGAAGGACACGAAGGGCTCCTGGGTTCAGAAGAAGCGGTCGTAGTGGACCCGGCTGGTGGGGACCTGCATGCCGATCACGAGCAACCGGACGACCGCATCGGTCATGGGCGGCGGTCCGGCGACGTAGAAGTCGAGGTCGTCGAGGTCCGGCAACGAGGTCGCCGCGACGAGGTCGTGGACGAAGCCCCGCCCGCCGGTCCAGCCGACGTCGTCGTCCGCGGCGGAAAGTGCCTGGTGGAACTCCACCTCCTTCAGCGCCGGCCGGCACTCGTCGACGAACGCCTCGGCGCACAGGTCGGCGGCGGTGCGGCCGCCGTAGAAGAAGAGGAGTCGGCGTGCGTGCGCGTCCGGCGCCGCGGCCAGCGCCCGGGCCACGCTCACGGCCGGTGCCAGCCCCGAACCGCCGGCGATGCAGACGACGTCGCGCCCCGTGGACCGGAAGTGGGCGAGCCCGTACGGCCCGTCCACCCGCACGGGGTCACCGACCGCGAGGTCGGCGATCCGGTTGGACAGCGTTCCGCCCGGCACCCGCTTGACGTGGAAGTCCCAGCGGGTGGTCCCGGGCAGGTTCGCCATGGAGTAGGCCCGGTCCTGCCGGCCGTCGACGGCGAGCATCGCGTACTGGCCCGGCCGGAAATCCGCCGCCTCCGCCAGGTCGACGCCGACCTCCACCATGTCGGAGGTGAGGAGCCGCCGCGCCACCAGCCGCCCCTCCATCCGCCGCGGGCGGGGGACGTCCCGGCCGTGCTCGACCACCGGCGCGGTGATCGAGCACGGCGTCACGGGGACGGTCTGGCAGGCGAGGACCCGGCCCTTGCGCCGGTCCCGGTCGGTGAGCCCCGGGGTCGGCCGGCCGAGGTCGGTCACCTGACCCTCGGTGACCATGATCTTGCAGGAGCCGCAGCCGCCGCTGTTGCACTCGTAGGCGAGGTCGAACCCCGAGCGGAGTGCGGCGCGCAGGACGGTGTCCCCCGCGTCGCAGGCGAACTCCGTGTCCCGGTCCGGGACCCGGATCGGGAGCGACGATGCGGCCCTCGCCATGATCAGGCGTCCAGCAGGGTCTGCAGCTCGGAGTGGAACCTCCCGGTCGCCGCGATGGCCGAGGTGGCGGCCTCTGGGGCGTCCGGCAGCTCGGCGCAGAACCCCTCGATCGCCTCGTGGGCCAGCGGTGTCCACTTCTCCACCCAGCCCTGCAGCACGGCGGCGTTGTCCGGCACGTCGTGCATGAACCGGACCAGCTCGGACGACCATCGGCGCGACCGTTCGCTGTCGCGCAGTGCCGCCTCGGCCATCAGCGCGAACAGGGTGTCGCCCTGGCGGCGCGCGCTGACGCTCTGCTGCCGGAAGAACGCCTCGTCGATCGCGGGCTTGGCGACGAGGTCCAGCGCCACGAACGCCTCCGCCCAGTCGTGGGTGACCAGCACCTTCTCCATGAGGCGCCGGAAGCCCTGCCACGCCGGGAGGTTCTCCCACCGCTCGCGTTCCGCGGAGCCGAAGCCGCTGGACGGGTGGGACCGCGCCAGCTCCGCCGTGCGGTAGGCGGTGTGCGAGAGCCAGCGCAGGGCGTCGGCCGTCTGGAAGGCGGCGCAGTTGGCGATCGTGCTGGCCGGCGCCATGTGCACGAGGTAGGCGCTGCCCATCTGCAGGGTGTGCAGCAGGTACCGGCCGGGGGTGTAGAGGCGGGCGAGGCTCGCGACCCACTCCGCGGACAGTCCCTTGTCGTGCTGCTCCTCGTCGTGCTGGTCGAGCAGTCCCTCGACGTAGGACTCCTGCCCGTCCTGGAGGATGTTGTAGGTGCGGTAGACCAGCTCGTCGGGGTCGCGGAACGCGTCCCAGTCCGGATGGGTGACCGGGCTCCCGTTGCGGTACCGGCGGTACCAGTCGGCCATCGGCCCGGTCTGCGCGACGTCCCAGGGCTGCCCCTGGTCACGCATGTGCCAGAGCAGGTTGGTGGAGACGATCTCGTACTCGCTCGGGCGGCGGCGCCGCCCGGCGAGGTGGCTCCAGGTCTTGAGCGGCTTGAGCGCCTCGGTCATGACGTCACCTCGGCCGGGGTGGTGTGGAGGTAGAAGCGGATCTGGTCGGTACCGGTGTCGATGCGGCCGACGAACGAGGGCATGCTGACCTCGAGGTCCCGCATGCGGAACGGCCGGCCGAGCTCGGCCTCGATGGTGGGCCGGCGCAGGACGCACTCCCCGCCGCCGACCTCGATGCGGACGTAGGCACCGCGGTCGCGGACCTCGACCTCCCGCCCCGGGTTGTCGACGACGGCCGCGGCCGCCACGGCCTTGGCCAGGTCGCCGGCCTGGACGACGGGGCCGACGGGATCTGTGATGGGCATGGATGGCCTCACTCGAAGTAGAACTCGACGGTGTCGGTCGGCTCCAGGCCGGCCTGCGCCAGGGTCATGTCACGCGGGAACGGTTCGTCGGCGCCCTGCTTGCGGGCGCGGATGGTCCTGCCGGGCTGGTCGGGGACGTGGATGCCGACCGAGTGCGCCGCGGCCGCGGCCGCCACCTCGTCCATCGTGTTCTCGGTGTCGACCGGGACCAGCTTGAGGACGAAGTCGCCGTGGAAGTGCGACGAGATGGGGAACAGTGCCATCGGTCCGGCCCTCCCTCAGACGGCCGGCGCCAGCGCCGGGCGGTAGGCGTCGACCCACCGGTAGCCGTGCGCGTCGTCGCCACCGGGGCTGACCACGCCGATGCCCATGTACTCGAGGACGCCCCCGAGGTCGGCCGGCGCGATCTCGCCGCCGAGGAAGCGGTCGATGAGGTTCTTGTGGTGCTTGTACCGCTCCGGGTCCTGCTCGAAGATCCACTTGTCGACCTCGGACGCGAAGTGGTACTTGCGCCCCTCGAAGACGAGCGAGGTGTCCTTGAGGGTCCGGCCCGGGGTGCCGACGATGGGCAGCTGCGAGACGTTGCAGATGATCGGCAGGGTGCCGGGCACGGTCCGGTCCATGCGCCCGTTCGCGAAGTTGTCGATCATGACGTCCCAGACCTTGCCGAACGTGTCGTTCCAGCCGGGGTACTTCTCCTCGAGCCAGTCACGTTCCTCGGGGCTGACCCCGGCCGCCGGGTTCCACCACAGCGTCGGTCGCCACGAGTACGTACCCAGCTGCTGGCCGTGGTGGTGCTCGTCGAGGTCGGCGATGAAGATGTCCCAGTACCAGGGCTTGGCCAGGCCCAGGTCCTCGATCGACTTGATGAACTGGTCGACGATCCACTCCTGCATGAACTCCTTGAACGAGGACTCGCGAACGTCCAGCGGCACGTAGTAGTCCATCGGGATGCCGGAGAGGATCGTGAAGAGGCGGTAGGAGCGCCAGAAGGCGACGTCGATGTAGTTCTGCGCCTTCTCCTTCTGGCCGTTCTCGATCAGCATCTGCAGCAGCGGGGTGCCCAGCTGGGCGTGCCGCGCCTCGTCGGACTGGATGCTCTGGATGAGCTTGGCGAAGGTGTGGTCGCCGGCGTTCGCGGCGTCGCCCGACAGGCCGATGAACTGCAGGTTGGTGAACCCGGTCTCGAAGGCGAAGTTCGCGAAGATCGAGGTGGCGACCGCGTCGCGGGTCATCAGGGCGTCGTCGAAGAAGTGCCGCGCACCGAGAGCGACCCAGTTGTTGGTGGACATCGCCTCGTGCGACCAGTCGAACTGCCGGTCCTTGCTCACGTACTCGTGCGGGAAGAACAGCTGGATCTGGCTGTGCCGGAGCTCGTCGAGCATGCCGAAGGTGGCCATGTTGCGCATGCCCGGCGCCTTCGACCAGCGGACGTAGCGGGCCTCCTGGAAGCAGGCGCCGTACTCGACGACCGCGACCGCGGCGTAGTGCTCCTTGAGGATGCTCACCCAGCCGGGGTCGGCGTTCTTGTAGAGGTCGACGCGCTCGAGCGCCGCCTGCACCGAGTACGCCCCGGAGTCCTTCTGCCGCTGGACGTCGACGTACTCCCGGTAGGAGATCTTGTACGGCTCGTCGTAGGTGGCCCAGACCTGGTCCGGGATCCCCTCTCCCCCGCTCATCTCCGGCGGGAAGAGTTCGTCCTGCTCCACGTAGGAGGGCGTCCATTCGGTGGTGCGCGCCAGGTCGTACCAGACGCTTCGATCGAGAAGGGCCATGTCGTCGTCTCCTGTCGGACGGGATGTCGGCGGTGATGTCGTCCGGGGCCGGCCGGCGCCGGCCCCTTGGTGCTCAGCTGCCGTGCCGGGACCCCAGGGGCCCCTCGCCGCCCGGGTAGCAGAAGGTGATGCTGGGCGAGTAGAAGCCGAACGTGACGGTGAGCGGGTCGGCCGGCGCGAACGCGTAGGTCGGGTGGTTGGGGTCGAGGAACTCCAGTTCCGTGACCTCGAACTGGCCGGCCAGGTCGGCGACGAAGGGATAGCGGCCGCTCGTGAACTCGTCGTCGACCCGGGTGATGTAGCGGAGCTGCCCGGTGGACCGGACGGTGGTGTCGGCGTTCACGCGGGCGGTCGTCCGGATCACCGGGGCGTCGTCGAGGTAGGTGGTGGCCACCAGCGTGCCATCGCTGAGTTCGAGCGTCGTGCGACCGGACGACGCCGGGACGCCACGCTCCAGCGCGTAGCGGGCCATCGGCTCGGAGCTGTTGTAGTAGTGCGTCCACCAGCGGCCGGGGACGCCCGCCTCCGTGTCCAGCCCGGCGAGGTCGACGCCGAGGTAGGTGAGCGAGTACGCGCCGAAGGAGTCCGCCGGCTCGGCCCCGTTCGAGGTCTGGGCGGCGTCGTCGACGATGTACTGGTTCATGTAGCAGGCGCCGCTGTCGGTCGCCGTCAGACCCTCGGGGACGAGCTTCTTCACGGCGTCCACGTCGCGGGGGAGCCAGACGAGGTACAGCATGCGCGCGTTGGCGATGAGCTGCGGGGCGTGCAGAGCGCTGGTCATGGGCGTCTCCTGGTCAGGGCAGCTGCTGGTGATGGAGACTCTGGAGTGACCGGCGTCACTCGGGTAAGTGTCCGGCTTGGACAAGTTGTCCGAGCCAGTGCGCAGTCCGGCGTAGTACGCGGAGCCCTCGCCGACCTGGCTCGCCGGGCAGCGGGCCGCCGGGGTCGAGCGGCGCCAGGATCGAAGGGCCTTCCTCCCGGGGCACCGCACGCGGGAGCCGACGGGAAGGCCGGAGGTCGATACCCTGACGCCGATGCCCAAGCGCTCGCGCCGACCGACCGGACGCACGAAGGCCAAGCGCCCCCGCCGAGGTGGCACCGCGCACGCCCGGCCGCGGAGCCGCCGGGACGAGCCGGACCTGATGGCCGGCGTCGCCGAGGCTCTCGCCGCGGACGAGCCGCTGCCGCTGCTCGGCCTGGCCAGCTCCTTCCTCGCCGCGTTCGACGACCGCCGGTCCCGGTTCGGGCAGCGCGACCCGGAGCTGCCCGCGCTCGGCGAGGTCGTGGACACCTTCTTCGAGGTGGAGCTGGTCGAGACCTCGGCGCTGCTGGCCGCGATCGCGGGGCTGGGCGGCGACGACGTGCTGCGGCACCGGGTCCGCCGGGAGCTGGGGGCCCGCGGGCACGTGCTGCCGCGGTGGCTCGTCGCGCTCGACGAGGCCCGCCCGGCCGACCGGGTGGTGCAGATGCGGCACGTGCTCGGCGACGGCGACAACCTGCTGGTCGGCATCCGGCTGCCCGGCGGGCCGGAGCTCACGGCGGTGGTCTACATCGACCACAACCTGGGTTCGCTGGTGAAGGACGCCTTCGTGCTCCCGGCCGGGGTCGTCGAGGTCGTCGAGCTGATGCGGCGGACGGCCGACGACCCCGACGTCGCGTTCACCGATCCGCCCCCGGCCGACGCGCGGGCACGGATCGAGGAGGCCATCCAGATCTGGTCGATGACCGTTCCGCCGCTGGAGAGTGACACGTGGCCGGCGTGCCGGGCGGTCGTCGAGTGGGCGTGCTCCCTGTTGCCCGCCGGCGGCACCGGCTACGAGCGGCCGGAGTGGACCGACGAGGAGCTCACCGCGCTCGGCCGGCGGTTCTTCGACTCGCCGTTCGGCGCCGGCCTGGACGACGAGGACCACCACGGCCTGCTGGAATCGCTGCTGTGGTTCGGCAGCGGCTACGGCCCGGGCGACCCGCTGCACTGGAGCCCGGTCTCGGTCGAGATCCTGCTGGTCGACTGGATCCCCCGGAAGATCGTGGCCGACGCGCCCTACCTGGCCAAGGCGCCGGAGCTGCTGCGGGCCTTCGTCCGGTTCTGCCACGCCGAGCGCGGCATCCGCGCCGAGCTCACCGCCGAGACGCTCGCGGCGGTCGACGAGTACGAGCCGCAGTACCAGCAGACGATCCGGACCCCGCGGCCGCAGGGGCCGGAGGCACTGCTGGTCGCCATGGGTGCGCTCGACGCGGCCGGCCCCTGGCCGGCGGTGCCCGGTGCGGACGACGACGTCGAAGCCATCGGGCGGGATCGGCTGGCCGAGGCCGTGGGTGGGTTCGAGGCGCTGGAGGAGCTGGACGACGTCCCGCTGCCTGACGAGCCGTTCCGCTGGGAGGCCGTGCCTGCCGATCTGCACGAGCGGGTGGCGGAGGTGCTGGGCCTGGTCGACCGCTGCTGCGCCGAGCTGCTCGACGTCGAGCTGCGCACCGCCGGCCGCCGCCTGCTGGCCCGGGTGGCCGCGGACGGGCCGGGGGTGCTCCGGCGGCGCAGCGCTCCGGCGATGTCCGCCGCGGCGATCTGCTGGGTCGTCGGCAAGGCCAACCACGTCTTCCCGTACGGCCGGCTGACGGTCAAGGACCTGATGAGCTGGTGCGGGCTGCCCGGGAGGTCGCCGTCGCAGCGCGCCCGGGTGTTCCTGCAGGTTCTCGGCGTCGATCCGGACGGCTTCACCTACGGGGGTGGTGCCCTGGGCTCGCCCGACTACCTCACCGGGGCCCGTCGCCACCGGATCATCGCCGCGCGGGACGGCGGATAGCCCGCGCAGCGCTCGCATCAGGCCGGCGTCGCGCCACCGCGCATGCGAATCGCATGTAGCGTTGCGCCGTGAGCAGGATGCTGCAGGTGCGCAACGTGCCCGACGAGATCCACGCCGAGCTCCACCGCCGGGCGAAGGCGGCCGGGATGACCCTGTCCGACTACGTGCTCCGCGAGCTGCAGCGCGTCACCGAGCGCCCGCCCATGGCCGAGGTCCTCGCCCGATCTGCGGCCTTCCGGGTGCCCCTGAGCATGGCTGACGTGGTCGAGGGCATCCGAGCCGACCGCGACGGCCGGTGATCGTTGCCGACGCCTCGACCGTCGCTGCGGCAGTGCTCGACGCCGGGGCGGCGGGAGACGAGGCCAGACAGCAACTGCTCACGGACGAGGCGCACGCCCCGCATCTCCTCGACGTCGAGGTGCTCTCGGTGGTCCGCCGTCACACGCTGCGCGGCCTGCTCGACTCCCGTGCCGCCCGCGGGGGCGTGGCAGCGCTACGCGATCTGCCGGTGGTCCGACACGGCCACGATCCGCTCCTCGATCGGGCCCTGGAACTACGGGACTCGATGACCGCCTACGACGCCGTCTACGTCGCGCTCGCCGAGGTGTTGGGCGCGACCCTGGTCACCGGCGACCGCGGGCTGTCCCGCGCCGCGGGCCTGCGCTGCGCCGTGACGGTGATCGGCTGATCCACGTGGTCGGTGGGCGAGGTGGCCGGCTCGGCGCCGGTCACCGGTGCGCTCGCTCGTAGGCCTCCGTGATGTCGGCCGAGATCCGGCCACGCTCAGCGACGTCGTAGCCGTGGGCCCGCGCCCACTCCCGGACGGCGCCCGGGCCCGCGCCCTCCCGGCGGGGCGCCGGCAGTTGGACAGCGGACGACGCGGGCGCCGACGACCGTGCCGAAGTGGCCTGCACCGTCACCGTCCGGGCACGCCGACGGATGTCGTCGGCTGAGCGGTTGCCCGCCATCTCGACCGGCGTCTGGAGCTGCGCGACGGTCAACTCCGCGCAGCCGAGCTCCCGCGCCAGAGACGCGATGTGCGCGTGGTGGCTGAGCACGATCACCTGCCACTGCCGGGACAGCTCGGCCAGCACTCGCAGTGCAGCGGCCGTGCGCTCGTCGTCGAACGTCATCAGGACGTCGTCGAGTACGACAGGGAGGCTCGGCACACCTGCCGCCGATCGGTCCCGCTGCTGCGCGGCGATGCCGGCCAGCCGCAGCGCCAGGAACACCTGGTCCGCGGTGCCCTCTGACAGCTGGTCCGGGGTCCGCCGCTCCTCGTCGGCGCCGACGACCTCCAGCCCCCGGCTCTCACCCCGGTCCACGACGCCGAGCGCTACGTAGCGGCCGCCGGTCAGGCGCTGCAGGATCTCCCCCGCCTCGTCGAGCAGCGGGGAGGCATGCCGGCGCTCGTAGGCCTCGAGTTCCGCCCGGAGGACGTCGGCCTGGACGCGCGCCACGACGTAGCGCTCCACCCGCTCTCGCAGGACGGCCAGCTGCTCCTGGGCGCGGGCGTGCAGCTCGGCCGCGCCCGGGCCGCTGGTGAGCTCCCGCTCCCGGCGACGGGCGTCGGCCTGCAGCTCCAGCGCGGCCTGCTGCGCCTGCTCGGCGGCGTCGTGCTCGTCCCGCACGGAGTCGCAGGCGGCGGCGAGAACCTCCCGCTCGGTGGCGGCACACTCCTCGACCAGCGCGAGCACCTCCAGGTCGGGTGCCGCGGCGCGGACCAGCCCGGTCAGCCGCTCCTCGTCGTCGGCGAGCTCGGCGACGCAGGTGCTGCGCTCGACGACCTCGGCCAGCTCGATCAGGTCGGCGGCGCCCACGGCCAGCCGGAGCTCGTCGAGCCCGCGGAGAGCCTCGGCGCGACCGGCGTCTTCCTCGTCGCGCCGCCGGGCAAATTCGCGGAGCTGACCGTCCAGCTCGTCGGCGGCGCGACGGTCGGCGAGGGCCAGGTCCCGGCGCTGCGCCAGGAGCCCGATCGCGGCCTCGGGGTCGTCATCGGGGATCGCGTGACGCCCGGCCAGAGCGGTCACGGCGTCGCGGAAAGCCGCGCTCGCGGCGGCGGCCTCCTGCGCCTCGCGCCCGGCGTCCGCGGCCTGCGCGTCGACCGACTGGGCCTGGGCCAGCAGGTCCCGCCGCCGGAACCAGGCCGGCGCGTCGAGGTCCTCGGGCACGCCCGCCACCCGCAGCGCCGCCCGCCAGCGGTCCTGCGTAGCCGCGTAGGCGGCCGCAGCCGAATCGCTCTCCCACCGGTGGTGTGCCTCGGTGCGGGCGAGCTCGTCCCGCCGCGCCCGCTGCACGCGACGGTCGTCGTCGGCGGCGAGCAGCGCCCGGGCGGCTTCCACCAGGGCGTCGAGATCGGTGTCCGGCCTCGGCCGGCCGGCCCGCGCCAGGGCCGCCGCGAGCGTGGCCGCCTGCGCGCTCACCTGGTCCTGCAGCGACTCGGCGAGGTCGGCAGCGGCAGTTCTGCGCTCCTCGGCCGCCCTGGCCTCCTCCAGGTGGCGCCGGACGTCCCCTGCCTCGGACGGCGAGGGCACGGCCGTCTCGAAGGCCGGCCACAGCTCCGCCCACCGCCAGGTGACGGCCTCCACGCGTGCCGCGCACTCCGCTGCCTCGCCGAGCGCTCGGTCGAGGTCGGCCTGCTGGTCGCCGAGAGTCTTGCCGAGCTCGGCGAGGCGGGCGGCCTCGTCTGCGTGGGTCAGCAGGAGATCGGCCACGGTGTCGGCGTGCGCCACCGCCTGCCGCAGCTGACCTCCCAGCTCCGCGGGGTCCGCGGCCGGGCGGCCGTGCGTCCGGGCCGAAACCAGGTCTTCGATCAGGGCATCCCGAGCGCCGCGGGCGGTCGCGAGAGCCTCCCGGTTCGGCAGCTCGGCGCTTTGCGCAGCCTCGATCTGCGCCGTCGTGTCGGCGATTGCCGCGCGGAGGCGCTCGACCTCCCGGCCGGCTCCCTGCACCGAGGCCCGGGCGCCGGCCAGCCGCTCGGCCGCCTCGGTGACCTGGCCGGCCGACGGGATCGCCGCGGGAACCGGCGCACCGGAGGGCAGGCCGGCCAGCCGGAGCGCCTCGTCGCGCCGGAGCGCCTCGTCCGCACGGCTCTGCCACGCGCGGCGCTGCTGGTCGGCGGCCGAGCCGGTCGTCGCGATCGCTTCGGCGGCCTCGCGCACGGCGGCCACCGCGTCGGCGTCGACGTCGAGCAGGTGGTCACCCGCCTCGGCGAGCCGCTGCTCGGCGGAGCGCAGCGCGTCCGCCTTGGTGGCCAGCTGCCGGCGGAACTCCTGCAGCTCCTCAGCCAGCGCGCCGAGCTGCGCGACCCGGTCGGCGGCGACCCGCATCGACGCGAGGTGGTCGGACACCTCTCGTTCGGCGGGCACGTCGCCGAGCTCGGCGAGCAGTGCGGCGACGCGCCGGTCGAGCTCCGCGGCCCGCGCGGCGAGGTCGCGGGCCCGCGCGGCGTCACCCGTCCGCGCCTCGGCCTCCAGGTGGAGGCCCTGGATTTGCTCGGCGTCGGCAAGGACGGCGCCGTCCACGACGAGCGACGCCCGGGCCTGCTCCCGCCGCTGCACCTCTCCGGCGATCTCGGCGATGGCATCCTCGGCGGCCGCGAGCCCCTTTCCGAGCTGCTCGTGGCGGGCGAGCTGGTCGACGTCGAGGACCGGACCGGTCGCGCGGAGCTCCGCGGCCCGGGAGAGGACCCCGGCGAGTTTGCGGGCGTGGGCGGCGGCGCGCTGCCGCTGCTCGGCTCGCTGCAGCGCCACGCGCGCTCCGGCGACGGCGCGCTGGGCCCGCTCGACATCGGTGCGTGCCTGCTGGACGGCCTCCCGAGCCAGCCGCACCTGGGGCGCGGCCGCGGTCGCCTCCGTGACCTGCCTGCGCAGGTCCTCGTACTCGGCGAGGGCCTGACGCACCTCGACGCTCTTGTTCCCGCGGTGCTCCTTATAGAGCTTCGCGGCGGTCGCCTCCATCCCGGCCAGCAGCTCGCGCACGGTGCGGCCGCTGCGGGCGGTGAACACCAGCTCCGCGAGGTCACCGCGGCCCGCGCAGAGCAGCCGGCCCCCCTCACGGAGCTCGGTGTGCGCCAGCCCGAAGGCCTCTCGCCACCGGCGCCCGGAGTCCTGCGGGGTGAGCCAGACCTCCGAAACCGTGGCCCCGGTGCCCAGCTGGTACAGCCCGTTCGCGCGCCGCACCACCGCCGTCGGGCCGGTCCCCTCGACGTCGATCTCCGCCTTGACGGCGAGCGCGGGGCGGCCGTGGAGGAAGGCCTGCCGCGAGGACGTGGGGATGCCCCACAGGACGTCCGACATCGCCTCCAGGGTCGTCGACTTGCCGGCCTCGTTGGGCCCGATGACCAGGGTCAGGCTTCCCGCGCCAAAGTCGACGCGGCGGTTGGTGAACGCGCCGTAGCGCTCGAGCTCGAGAGACCGGATGAACATCAGCGGCCTTCCCCCGTGAGCTGGGCGAGCAGATCGGTGACGGCCTCGGCGGCCAGGACGCCGAGGGCTTCGTCGTCACGCAGGTCGAGCCCGCCGTCCTGGCGGAGGATGCGTCCGAGCTCCGCGTCCAGGGGGCGCACCAGGGCGCGCAGCCGGTCGAGGTCGGCGACCATCGCCTGGCCGGCCGCCTCGATGCCCCGCCGCAGCTGCGGTTCGACACTCCCGGCCTCGCCCGGGGCCTCCGCCTTCGAGCGCACCCGCTCGACGGTGACCCCGCACCGGCCGGCGAGACGCGCGACCTCCTCGGCCAGCCGCTCCCGGTCGGCGAGCTGCGCGGCGGCACGCGTGGCGCCCCGCAGAGTGACGCGGGCAACCAGCAGCCGGCCCTCCGCCGCCGCGGCCGCGTCGCGCAGCGCCGTCTGCACCCGGGCCAGGACGTCGTCGAGGTCGGCGGCGCCCGTGGCGTCCACCTCGCAGGCCGCCCATCGGGCGATGTCCAGCGCGACGTGGCGCAGTTCCGCCCGGCCGTCGGGTTCGACGTCGACGACGACGGCGCCCTTAGGGCCGGTCTCCCGCGGGTGGCGGCCCTGCAGGTTGCCGGAGTAGGCCGCGACCCTGTGACCGGAGGTCACGACGGCGTGCCGGTGCACGTGGCCGAGTGCGAAGTAGTCGTAGTCGGCCCGCTCGAGGTCCTGCACGGTGCAGGGCGCGTAGGGGGCGTGGCCCTCGCTGCCGGCCACGGCGGTGTGCAGGATGCCGACGTTGACCAGGCCGGGGACGCGCCGGGGGTAGGCCGCGACCAGGTTCTCGGTGACGGCGCGCTGGGGGTAGCCCTGCCCGTGCACGGCCAGACCGAGGTCGTCGAGGACGACGGTCTCCGGTTCCCGGGTGGACAGCACGCGGACGTTCGACGGCAGGGTGAGCGCCCGGGTGATCTGGCTCTCGGCGTCGTGGTTGCCGGCGGCGGAGAACACCGGGACCCCGTGGTCGTGGAGGACGTCCATCTGCTCGGCGAAGAACCGGCCGGTGGCGTAGTCGGGCCAATCGCCGTCGTAGACGTCGCCGGCCAGGACCAGCGCGTCGGCCTCCTCGTCGATCACCAGCCGCACCAGCCGCTCCGTCGCCCGCCGCGATGCCTGGCGCACCTGCCGGGCGACGTCCTCGTCGTCGAGCCGCGACAGCCCCTGCAGCGGACTGTCGATGTGCAGGTCGGCGGCGTGCACGATGCGCACGGGCGGCTCCTCGTCGGATGGTGCGGGTGAGCGATCGCTCGAGGTGGTCGGGCCGCACCCTGCTGAGCCCCTGTGACAGGAGCGGGCCAGGCAGAGGACGGCCGGCGCGACGACCACCCCATCGGGTGACGGCCACGGCCGGGGCGGCCGGCACCGGCGAGCACCGTAGATACGGCTACGTCCGGATTCGCAGCGCCACGCCGTCGACCGTCGGCGCCGGTCGGTTCACCGAGGGCGCTGGAGTAGCTCCGGGCCATGGCCGTCGACGGCGGGACCGGATCCGAGCTCCGTCCACGAGCCCGCTACAGCCGACGGGGCCGCCGGGTTGGTCGTCCGCGGAGCGGCGCCCTCCGGTCTTTCGGAACCCTGGCGTCCGATCCTGCCCCAGCAGCAACAACCAGCCCCGTGGGCTCCACGTCCCCGTCACCCTCGGCCGGTAGGAAGACGCGGTGAGCGACTTCGCGGATGCCGTCCCGCAGCCAGCCGACCAGGCATCGGTGGTGGCGACGGCGCCACCGGTGTCCATCGACGTGGCGGGCGCCGGCGTCCTGAGCTACGCGCTGGCGCACAACGAGGTCCCGATCCTGTCCCGGCTCGCCATCGCGAACAGCGGGGCTCCCGTCCCGGGCGCCACGCTCAGGTTGTCCGTGCGTGACGCGGAGGGGCCGATCGGCACCGCCGTGACCGCCCACGTCGACCTGGGCGCCTCGGCCACCACCGTGCTGTCCGATCTGCCGTTGCGGCTGGACCCATCCGCCATGCTCCAGGTCGAGGAAGAGCGGCCCGGCTCGATCGACGTCGAGGTCCTGGACGGCGATCGCCTCCTGGCCCGGCAGTCGCTGCCCGTCCGGGTCCTGTCGGCTCAGCAGTGGCGTGGCCTGCCACGACTGCTGGCCATGGAGATGCTCGCCGCGCACGTGATGCCGAACCACCCGGCGATTACGACCCTGGTCGCGGAGGCCGGGGACATCCTGCTGGAGCGCACCGGGAGTTCGGCGGTCCAGGGCTATCAGTCCGGGCCCGAACGAGTCGATCAGATCGCGGCCGCGCTCACCGAGGCCATGCACCGCAGAGCGGTCCGGTACAGCGAGCCGCCCGCGAGCTGGGGCGTCGGGCAGAAGGTCCGTACTCCGGGAGACGTCCTCGACGGGCGCCTCGGCACCTGCCTCGACACCGTCGTCGTCCTCGCCGCGGCGTTCGAACAAGCAGGGCTCCGACCCCAGGTCTGGATGGTCGAGGGGCACGCCTTCATGGGCTACTGGCGCGAGGAACGCGCTGTCGACAGCGCTGCGACCACCGACGTCGCACCGCTGGTGAACCTCGTGGACCTCGGTCTCATCCGCCTCGTCGAGACGACGGCGCTGACCGAACGCGCCGATGCCGGCCCGCTGCCCGATCTCCATCGAGCCGCCTACGCGCCGTGGCTCACGGGCGACCTGGACCGGGTCGAGGCAGTGGTGGACATCCACCAGGCGCGGCAGGACCGGATCCTGCCGCTGCCCGCCCGGACCCGGGACGACGACGGCGCGGTCCAGGTGGTGGAGTACCGGCCGAGCGTGCACAGCGCGCCGGCCCGGCCGGTGGAGCGGGAGAGTGCGCCGACCACGCGCGCCGGGCAGCCCGAGGTGCCCGCCCGTGTGCAGCAGTGGAAGAACGCGCTGCTGGACCTCAGCCTGCGCAACCGGCTGATCAACTACACCGAGCGCGCCGGGATGGCCCTGACCGTCCCGGATGACTCGCTCGCCGAGCTCGAGGACATGGTCAACGGTGGCACCGCGATCACCTTGCTGCCGTCGGACCAGATCGCCGCCGTCCAGCGGGAACGAGGCCTCCGGTCGGCGCGCGAGCTGCCGCAGGACCAGCTCGCCGACATCCTGCGCGACCGCCGATCGCTGTTCGCCGACGTCACCGAAGCGGCATACCTCACGAAGCTGCGCGCCCTCGCCTACAAGGCGAAGACCGTGGTGGAGGAGACGGGTGCGAACAACCTCTACCTGGCGCTGGGGAGCCTGGCCTGGGAGCTCGACGGTCGCGCGCTGCGCTCTCCGCTCGTCCTCGTACCGGTGAACCTCAGCCCGGCCGGCCGCAACACCGCCTACCGGCTCAGTCTCGACGAGGCCGGCGCGAGCACACCGAACTACTGCCTCCTGGAGAAGCTGCGGCAGGTGCACGGCTTGTCCGTTCCCGGCCTGGCCGAACCTGCCGAGGACGGTGCCGGCATCGACCTCGACGCTGCGTTGGAGGCGATGCGCGTCGCCCTCGCCGAGCGGGGCCTGCCCTTCCGCGTCGAGCCGACGGCCGATCTCGCCCTCCTCCAGTTCGCGAAGTTCCGGCTCTGGAAGGACCTGGACGAGCGCTGGGCCGACTTCGCGGAGAACTCGCTCGTCGCGCACCTGATCCACGCGCCGACCGATCCCTACCTGGACCCGGTCAGCGCCGCCGCAGAGGGGGCCGACCTCGACGACCTCGCCTCCCGCTGCCCTGTTCCGGGGGACGCGTCGCAGCTGCGCGCGGTCGCCGAGGCCGCGGCGAGACGGACGTTCGTGCTCGAGGGGCCGCCCGGCACGGGCAAGTCGCAGACCATCACGAACCTGTTGACCCGCGCCGTCGCCGACGGGAAGCGAGTGCTCTTCGTCGCCGAGAAGCGGGCTGCGCTGGACGTGGTCGCCCGTCGCCTGGAGGCGGTCGGCATGGGCCCCTTCGCGCTGGACCTCCATGACAAGGGGAGCAAGCCGGCAGTCGTCCGGGCCCAGATCAGGCAGGCGCTCGACCACGCCGTCGAAGTCGACGCCCAGGGGTTGGCGACCGACCGGGAGGACCTCCGGTCCGCACGCCGCAGCCTCGGCCGCTATGCCCAGCGGCTGCACGAGGAGAACGGCGCCGGCCTGTCCCTCTACTCGGCACGGACCGCCCTCCTGAGCGTCGGCACCGAGATACCCGCAGCGCCCGTACCGGTCACCTTCGTCGCGACCACCACGGTCGAGGCCACCTCCGCCCTCCGCGAGCTGCTCGCCGGGCTGCCCGACGTGGCCGACCAGGCGCGGCCCCGCGAGTTCCACCCGTGGGCCTTCGTGGACGTCCCCGACATCGATCCGGGAGCCGCCCAGCAGGCCGCGATCGCTGTGGACCGTGCCGTGGCGGCGCTGCCTGGGGAAGGACGCCTGGCGACCGCGCTGCGGGCGGCACGTACCCCTGGTGATCTCGGAACGCTGGCCACGCTCCTGGGCGGGCCCGCCGTCGGCCTGGACGTCCTCGACGAGACCAGGTCCTCCCGGTGGAACGAAGCGACGGGTGCTGTGGCGGGCGAGGTGGCAGCCTTCGTCGCGGCCGCTCACCCGGGACTGGACCTGGCGACCCCGGCGGCGCTCGACCTCCCTCTGATCGACATCCACGCCGCCGCCGTCGCTGCGGCGCAGTCCAGCTGGTTCGGCCGCAAGAAGCGGCTGATCGCCGTGCGGGAGCAGCTGACAGCGGTGTTACGCCCGGGTGCGGTCGTGGAGCCGAAGGCGGTTCCAGCGTTGACCGCGGCACTCGTCCAGGTCCAGTCCGCCGTTCGGGCGCTGGGTGAACGAGCGTCGGCCATGCCCGGCCTGACCGTTCCGCCGGCGTGGAACCCGCTGACGGAGGCGGGCCGGGGTGTGCTGGACCGGCAGATGCAGTGGCTACGCCACGCCGGCGCGGCACTGGACGCGGCGGACGGGTTTCCCGGCGCACTGCGGGCCCTCCTCTCCGGCGGCCCCATCGCCGATCCACAGGCCGCGCAGGCGGTGCACCGCGCCCGGGATGCCTTCGACGCGCTGCGGAGCGCGTGCGGGACGACGGACGACCGCCTGAGCGCGTGGGCAGGAGCCGAGGGGCTCCTCGTCCGGTGGCAGATGACGGGCGCGGAGCGGGCAACCGAACAGCCCGGCCTCCCCTCGCTGCGCCGCTGGCTCGATCTCCTCGAGACGGTGGAGCCCCTGCGCACCGCCAGCCTCCACGAGTTGCGCGTGGCCCTGCTGACAGGCGCCCTGCCGACGGACGACGCCGTCCGTGCCTTCGACCGGGGCCTCGCGGAGGCGTCGATGCAGGAGCGCCGCCAGGCGACGGGACTGGACACCTTCGATCCGGCCACGCACGAGCGCGCCATCATGCGCTTCACCGGGGCCTCGCGGGCGGTACGGGAACACCTGCGGTCCGCCGTGCCAGCCGAGGTGGTGGGCAGCCGCCCGTTCGACGCCGCGACGGGCCTCGGGCAGGTCGGCGCGCTCCAGCGCGAGCTCGCCAAGCAGCGCCGCGGCTTGGGAGTGCGCGCCCTGCTGGGCACCTACGGCAATCTGATCACGGCCGTCATGCCGTGCGTGCTGGTCAGCCCGGACTCCGTGGCCCGCTTCTTCCCTGCCACGGCCGGCCTGTTCGACGTGGTGGTCTTCGACGAGGCCTCGCAGATCCGGGTCGCGGACGCGATCGGTGCCCTCGGCCGGGCCGGGGCAGCCGTCGTCGTGGGTGACAGCAAGCAGATGCCGCCGACGACGTTCGCCGAGGCGGCCGGCAGCGACGAGGAGGCCGCCGAGGACGGCGTGGAGGCCGTCGTCGAGGACGAGGAGAGCATTCTCAGCGAGTGCGTGCAGGCGCGCGTTCCCCGGCAGTGGCTGTCGTGGCACTACCGGAGCCAGGACGAGTCGCTCATCGCGTTCAGCAACCGGCAGTACTACGAGAACCGTCTGTCGTCCTTCCCCGCCCCCGTGCACGGACAGCCGTCCGCGGACGTCCACGGACGGGGGGTCGCCCTGGTCCGCGTCGACGGGACGTTCCACCGCTCCGGACGCGGCAAGCTGCTGCGCACCAACCCGATCGAGGCCGAGGCCGTCGTCGCCGAGGTGCGGCGACGGTTCGCCGCCTCGCCCGACGAGCTCCCGTCGTTGGGCGTCGTCACGTTCAACATGCAGCAGCGGGCCCACATCGACGGGTTGCTGCGGGACAGCGGGGACGACCGGCTGATCGAGGCACTGGACCGCACCGACGGCGAGGGGCTGTTCGTCAAGAACCTCGAGAACGTCCAGGGCGACGAGCGGGACGTCATCCTGTTCTCGACCGGGTTCAGCGTGAACGAGCGCGGCGTCCTCCCCCTCAACTTCGGACCGCTCAACCGTGCCGGTGGCGAGCGACGGCTGAACGTGGCCGTCACCCGCGCCCGGCGGCAGGTCGTCGTCTTCTCCAGCTTCGACCCGGCCCAGCTCCGCGCCGAGGAGACGTCGTCGGTCGGGGTCAAGCACCTGCGTGCCTACCTCGACCTCGCGGCTCTCGGGACGAACGCGCTGCCGCAGAACGGGCGCTCCTCCGCCGCTCCTGACCGGCACCGGGACGAGGTCGCGGCCGCCCTCCGCGACCGGGGCGTGGCCGTGCGCACGGACGTCGGACTGTCCGACTTCAAGGTGGACCTGGCACTCGCCCGCGCGGAGGCTCCCGACGAGCCGATCGTCGCGGTGCTCCTCGACGGGCCGGGATGGGCCCGGCGGGGCACGGTCGGGGACCGGGACGGTCTGCCCATCGACGTGCTCAGGGGGATGCTCGGCTGGCCGGCGGTGGAGCGAGTGTGGCTGCCGTCGTGGCTTGCCGACCGCCACGACGTGCTGGACCGGCTGGTGGCCGCAGTCGAGTCGCCGGCCCCGGTCGAGCGGCCCACGCCGAGGCCGACGCCGCCCCTCCCCGCCGGTCCGAGCGAGGACACCCTGCGCCAGGCCCCGGCCGAGCCCACCGCCACGGTCAGGTCCGCGCCGGCAACACCGTCGGTCACGCGGGGTGTGCCGCTCGTCGGCGAGACGCCGTTCACCCCTTGGGTGCCGGGTGTCCGAGGCGACCGCAGCGTCCTCGATCAGTTGTCGAATCCGCGAGCCGCGGAGATCGTGCGCGGCGTGCTGATGGACGGCATCCGCGCCGAGGGACCCGTCCACGTGGACCGCCTCGCCCGGCTGACGGCCGCCGCGTTCGGGCTCGGCCGTGTCGCCCAGGCGAGGAAGGACGCCATCTCCGCCCTCGTCCCCTCGGGGTTCTTCGTCGGCGACTTCGTCTGGCCTCCGGCGGCGGACCCGGTCCGCTACGACAGCTTCCGCCGGCAGGCGACCGGCACCGAGCGCCCGCTGGAGCACATCGCGCCGCAGGAAATCGGCAACGCCATGACGGCCCTCTGCCGCGCCGCCGCGGGCATGACGCAGGACGAGCTCTTCGCCCAGACGCTCGAGGTCTTCGGCTACCGGCGCCGGACGCCGGCGCAACTGGCCGTGCTCGAGGCCGCGCTCGCCTCCGGCAGCAAGGCTGGACGACTGACTGTGGAGGCCAATGGACTCGTCACCTCGGCATAGACGGCGCCGCGAGAGCCGGGCACGCCCGACGACGGAGCGCCACGTGGCCCCCACCGCGTCATTAGCGGTGGCGGGCCGACGGTTCAGTCCACCCGTTTCCACGTGTGGTCCGCCTGGAGCTTCTCGACGAGGACCGTCGCTCCGTCATGACCGCCACCCGAGCGACTGCGCCTGAGCCAGACCCGCGTCTGACCGTCGTCGAACTTCAGGTCGGCGTCGTCGCCCACTGCCAGCGTCGGCATGTCGTCGAGGTGGGTGATGCTCCACCTCGTCATGGCCGGCGCCCCATGGCGGTGCCGGATAGTCGACGGGCCGGCCGCACCCCGGCGAGACGACTCAGGTCCGCCGAGTCGGCGCTGCGTGTGTAGAGCTGCGCCGGCCTCCCCCGGCCGACCACCCTTGTCTCGTCGAGCCGCTGCACCAGGCCGTTGTCGACCATGTACCGGCGGAAGGTGTCGGGATGGGGACGGGTCTCGCCCTCGCGCACGGGAGCCGCGATGGCCTCATGCACGGCCTGCAGCTCCTTCAGCGTGAAGCTGTCGCCGAGCAGGAAGTAAGGGTCGGGCAGCAGTGCGTACTGCTGGCGCACCTCGGCCACCGCCAGCGCGACGATCTCGTCGTGGTCGAACGGAAGACCTAGGACGCCGTCGACCGTCTGGTACTCGAGGTCGTCACGCGCCCTGAGCAATTGGATCGCATCCCGCATGCGCAGCAGGACGACGTGGGCGACGCTGATGACCCAGCCCCGGTCGTCCCGTGCCGGGTCGTCGAAGACGTGCAGCTGACGCGGGCGCGCTCCGGAGATCCCCATCTTCTCCTCGAGCGAGCGGATGACCGCCTGTTCGAGCGTCTCTCCTTCGTGCAAGAACGTCCCGGGCAGCGACCACTCGCCGGCGCGGTAGCCGTCCTCCCGGAAGTGGTCCAGCAGCCAGAGTTCGCCCTCCTCGTCGTCCACCAGGAGCACCGCGGTGTCGACGGCGACCGACGGCCGTGGGTAGTCGGTCAGCTCCTTCCCGGCGCCGTCACGGTGCCCGGGGGCATTATCTTGCACCGTTGCTCCTTATCCGATATACTTGCAATGTTGCCGGATAAGATAGCAGAGCGGGTGAAGGCCATGAGTGACGTCGGCGTTCGGATCCACGTCGGTCAGGGGACGGCCCTCGGGCCGCTGACCGTGTTCCCAGCGTGGACCGACCTGAGGTCCACGCCCGCCGGCTACGTGACCGGCCTCAACGCGACGGTGGACGTCGCCGAGCGAGCCGGCTCCCCGATCGTGGAGGAGCTGGTCGTGACCAACCGGGCGGACCGCCCGGTCCTGCTGCTGGGCGGCGAGTTGCTGGAAGGCGGATGGCAGACGCGGGCCTTGGCCGCTTCCACGCTGCTCGCGCCGGAGCAGCCAACCATCCAGCGGGTGGTGTGCGTCGAGCAGGGGCGCTGGAGCGGCGGGTCGGCGCACGTGCGTCGCGCCCGCCGAGCGCCGGTCGGAGTGATGCGGGCAGTCGGCTCGCAGCACGAGGTGTGGGACCGGGTGCGCGGTTATGCGGACGTGGCCGGATCCTCGCCCACCGAGTCGCTGGCCGACCGACTGGACACCACCACGTCCGCCGCGCGCGACCTGACCCGCGGTCTCCGACCGCTCGCCGGACAGCGCGGCGTGCTCGTCGGCATCTCCGGACGACCGGTCTGGCTGGAGCTGTTCGACAGCCGGCGCGCTTGAACGCGCACTGGGCGGCGCTGCTGCACGCGGCGACCATGGACGCCTTCGGGCGGCCCGAGGTCCGCACGCCGGCCGCGCTGGCGCGCTCCTTCGCCGAGCGGGTCGAGCGCACCCGGCTGCTGTCGACCGGACCGGCGGGGCTCGCCTTCCGCGTCCGCGGCGGCGGCCGGACGAGTGTGGACGCCGTCCGCTGGCACGACCGCACCATCCACCTGTCCGCCGTAGCCTCGGAGGCCTGAGTGACCCCGAAGATCCACCGCTCGTCCCGCGACGCCGGCGCGCTCGTCGGCTCGGCCGTCGGCGACGCCCTGGGCGCGCCGTTCGAGTTCGGCCCGCCCGGTCAGTTCGGCGCCCGCTTCCCCGTGCCGGCGCGCGGGTCGAAGACGGAGATGTGCGGAGGCGGGGCGATCGGCTGGGAGCCGGGCGAGTTCACCGACGACACGCAGATGGCGCTGCTCGTGGCGCAGTCGCTGGTCGAGCACGACGACCTGGACGAGAGCGACGTCTTCGACCGGTTCTGCGCGTGGGCGGCGGCGAACCCGCCGGACGTCGGCAACCAGACTCGCTCCGTCCTCGGGTCGGGGCGGCCATGGGACGTCGCGGCGGCCGAGCACTTCGCGCGCTCCGGGCGCGCGGCCGGCAACGGCTCGCTGATGCGGACGACGCCGGCGGCCATCCGGTTCGCCAAGGACGGCCCCGCGGCGACCATGGACGCCGCCCGCCGGGTCTCGGCGCTGACCCACGGCGACCCGTCGGCCGGCGAGGGCTGCGCGGTGTTCCACGAGCTGCTGCGGGTGGCGCTGGACGGAGAGGACCCGCTCGCGGCGATCCCGGCGGCGCTGGAGCTGGTGGTCCCCGAGCACCGGGAGCGCTGGGCGACCGTGCTCGCGCCCGGCTGGACGCCGGAGCAGGCCACCGAGCGCAACGGCGCGGTGTGGCCGACGCTCGGCCAGGCCGTGTGGGCGCTGCGCACCGGGCGCGACTTCGCCGAGGTGCTGCGGCTGGTCATCGACCTGGGCGGCGACACTGACACCGTCGCCTGCGTGGCCGGCGGACTGGCCGGGGCGGTGTACGGGATGGGCGGCATCCCGAGCAGGTGGGCGTCGGTGGTGCACGGGCGGGTGCCCGGCCACGGCGACCGGCTCTGGCGGCTGGCCGACCTGCAGCAGCTGGCGGCGGCGCTCGACTCCGGCGTCCAGCAGAGCTACGACCCCGGCGTCATCCCCCGGATCGGCCCGACCGAGGTCCTACCGGGCATCTGGGCGGGCAACCTGAACGGCGCCCGCTACAGCGACACCGACTTTGCCGTCATCTCGCTGTGCCGGCTGGGCGAGCCGTTTCCGCACCCGGTGCACCGGATGGCCTACATCGCGGACAACGACCACAACGCCGACCTCGACGGAATGCTCGCCGACGTCCTCGACGACATGAAGGCGCTGCACGACGAGGGCCACCGCATTCTCGTGCACTGCCACGGCGGCGCCTCGCGCACCGGGCTGGTGCTGCGCGGCTACCTCGTGCGGGAACAGAGAATGTCGGTCGAGCAGGCGACGGCCCACGTCGCCGAGCGCTGGCCGCACCTGGGCCTGTGGAACGCCAGCTTCACCGCCGCGCTCGAGCGCCTGGCCAAGAAGAACGACTGAGGAGATCCGTGCCGGTCATTACCTGCCCCGTCTGCGACAGCTCTGACCTCGACGGCGTCGACAGGCTTGCCGACGGTCGACTCGTCGTGCGCTGCCTCGTCTGCGACCACGAGTGGATCCGCGGGGAGAGCCGTCCGGTCCCCCAGGCGCCCGTCGCGACGACGTACGAGAGCCTCAAGGTCGCCTTCCCCAAGGCGGACGACGTCCGACCCGAGGCCCGTGAGCGCGTGACCCGGCTGATCGAGGACTTCCTCGAGAAGACGCCCCACCTCGATCCGCGGGTCCTGCCCTATCGGGCCAAGTACCAGGCCGTCTTCAGCGCCGACGGGTTGCCGGACGCCGACCCCGAGGACCTCAAGGCCTTCGCCAACAACTCCGTCATCGCCCACCCGGGCAACATGTCCGTCTTCAACGAGGCCTGGAACGCGATGGGCGCGGACAAGGCGGCAGCACGCCTGCGGACCATCATCGAGTACCTACTCCGCGGACCCGAGGGCACGCGGCTCGAGGACCGCTTCACCGAACTCGTGGAGGGTCGCAAGGGGCTCGGGATGACGGGGTTCAAGGAGTCGCTGTTGACCCGCGTGCTCTGCGTCGTCGAGCCGGACCGGTTCCTGCCGATGCTCAAGTACACGACGCCCTCCGGCGGCAAGAAGGAGATCGCCTCGCTCGTCTACGGGCTCGATCTGCCGTCCCGCGAGAAGGTGTCCTGGACGATCGGCCGGCTCGTCACGTGGAGCAACGACCTCCTCGTCGAGTTGCTGGATGACACCTTCGCCGACCTCAGCCACGCCGCCGACTTCCTCTGGTGGGCGAAGGACCGGCCGGCCGAGGCGTCCGCGTGAACCTGGTGGACGTCGCCGAGGTCCGGCGTCGAGTGGCCGAGGCCGTCGCCGGGGAGGACGACGAGGACGTCGCCGTACGCGTCGGCAGCACCGCAGCCGGCGAGCTGCACGTGACCATCAGCAGCAAGCACCCCGGCACCTACTACACCCAGTGGGTGGACCTGCGCGCCGACGGCGCGGTGCACCTGCCGGCGCCCGACGACGGCTTCACCTCACCGGGCGCGAAGGGATCGACGGCGGGGACGGCGTCCTCCACGGAGGAGGCCGTGGCACTCGTCGTCCGGGAGGCGAGGGACGCCGTCTCCTACCTGCGAGAGATGCAGGACAGGCAGGCCGACCGTGCCCGGCCGGCGCAACAGCCGCTCGTGGCGGCCGACGACCTGGCCGAGGCCTGCACCTTCTGGCAGGGCGGACAGAACGTCGGCTCGTCTCCGGTCCGCGCCGCCGCCCGCGTGCTCAGCGGGGTGCGCCACTACTTCTCCGCGCCGTTCGTCGCCGCCTACGACGAGCAGGCGCGGACGTCGCCGGAGGTCCTGGCGGCCGGGATCGCGTTGCTGCGGTCGGTCAACGCGGCGCCGTTTCAGGACGCCGACGGTTGGGCGTCCGTGGTCGGTCTGCTGGCGGGTGGCTTCGCCGGGCGAGGCATCTCGTCGAAGCCGGCCGAGGACCCGCAGATCGAGCGGCGGCTGCGCACGGGGCAGATCGAGATGCCGCTGTGGGGCGTGTCCCTCTCCCCCGCCGTCGCGGCCGGCTTCGGCACGCGGTTCCTGTTCGAGCTGGACGGTCCGTTCCCCGCGGTGCCGGCCTGGACGCACTCGGGGATCAAGGCCGAGGAGCAGGAGCTGGTGACCGGCGGCCGGTACCGGGTGCTCTCGTTGGAGGAGCGGGACGGGACGACGCACGTGCGACTTAGGTGGATCGGCGCGAGCGGTGACCGGGTCGGGTCCAATCCGCTGCTCCTGTCCGTCCTGGCCGCCGCCCCCGGCGTGGTGGACAGCTCGCTGACCCGGGCCGCCGGCCAGGAGGAGCTGGAGCTCCGACTTGGCGGCGACGAGCGGGCGACGGTCACCCGCAAGCTGGGTGCCGACACGGTGACGGTCACCCGCTACTGGGAGCCCGGGCCCTCGTCGAACTCCGTGTGGGACGACGGCTGGAACCGTCACTTCGCCCAGCTGGCGGCGTCACGTACGACGACGGTGCCGGCGGACGTCGAGGCGGTTCTCGCCGCCGTCATAAGAGGAAAGGAGTACTCGTGACGACGACCTTGGAGGAGCGCGCCCACATGGGAGCGGGGCCGCTCAGCGAGCGGTTCGACGACGCCCTGCTGTTGGCCGCGCGGCACCACCGGGAGCAACTGCGCAAGGGCTCGCAGGTTCCGTACATGTCGCACCTGATGAGCGTCAGCGCCCTGGTGCTCGAGCACGGCGGCAATGAAGACCAGGCGATCGCCGGCCTGCTGCACGACGCCGTCGAGGACGCCCCAACCGGCCAGGGCGGGGCGGTAGTCGCGGAGATCCGGGCGCGCTTCGGTGGCGCCGTCGGCGACATCGTGCGGGCGTGCTCGGACGGGCTGGACGAGTCGGGCAACCGCAGCGGCACGTGGCGGGAGCGCAAGGAGGCGTACGTCGCCGGGTTGGCGACCAAGCCGGTGGAGGCGCTGCTTGTGACGGCGGCGGACAAGACGCACAACGCGCTGTGCATCGCCGCCGACGTCCGCCGCTACGGGCCGGAGTTCTGGTCAACCTTTAACGCTAGCCGTGACGAGCTGCTCTGGTACTACACGAGCGTCCAGGAGGCGGTCGCGCAGAGTCTGGCGGGCAGCTCGCTGGAGGGGGCGCTCCGCCGAGCGGTCGACGAATTGGTCAGGGTGTGAGCGCGCTGCACTGTATGTGCGCTTGAGTGGCCCTGAGCGGCCGATCGGGGTGCTCTTCCGAAGGTCGTCGGCGCTACGGCGCCTGGGTCGACTTCCACTGCTTGTACTCGACGGGCAGGCATCGAGCGCAGGGCCGGTAGCCGGCCGCCAAGGCCGTGGCCTCATCGGCGAAGAAGACACGGTGTTCGGTGTGGTGGCCATCAGCGATGTTCCGCAGCGCGGAGGGACAGTCGAGTCGTCCGTAGAGCCGGCCCGGACGGTAGCCACCGAGGGTTCCGGGCACCACGCTCGCCAAGGGACGGCCGTCGGCACCGATCAACGCTTACACGCGGCGATGGTGCGGCACGGGCCACAACGACGAATCCCCACCACGGGTTAAAAGGCACCCAGTGGAGGCGGCCGAGGATACGACACACTGACGGCTCACAATTCCCGAGCTGATGAGCCACTCAGCCTTACCTTGGAGCTGTGACGAGCTCGCAGCGACGCGCCGGCTACCGGAACTACACCGCCGACGGCAGGTATTGGACGGTGCGCAAGTACGGAGCCACCTACTGGGTCGTCCTGATCGATCCGTCGTCCGGGTCTTACGTGTGGGACGAGATCTGGGGTGGCTATGCGACCGCCGGAGGTGCGGGAGGAGCCGCTGCCCAGCTGGCCTACGTCCAAGGCCAGCAAGACGCGCTCGGCAAGGTGGCGCAGTCGCTTCACGTTGCGTTGGACGAGCTCGGTCTCGGCCTGCCCAAGCCGCCACCCGCGCCGGTGCCTCCCACCTCGGCCCCTGAGCCGACAACGGTCGGCGACGAGGACCAGTGATCGATGGGCTGCTGGCCGTCCTGGGCTCCGAGACTGACCAGGGCGGTGGCGACGTTGTCCCAGCCGGCGCGAGAGCGGGCACTGGCCGGTAGCTGACCGATGGCCGCGGCGACCTCACTCAGCTGCGCCGCTAGCCCGGGGCTTTCACGGCGGAGTGGCGTGAGCGGGTGTTGATCAACTGAAAAGTGCTCCTGACCAGCAAGGATGGGTCTTGTCTAGGGACCTGTCC
>NZ_JBJNRJ010000053.1:0-27836 GCF_046233715.1 Trujillonella humicola
GACTTTCGGCACGCTGTTGAGTTCTCAAGGAACGGACGCGCGAAGAACCAGACCCCTGTGCGGGGCCCTCGTCAACTGCGGCTTGTCCCACTGTACGCCGCTGCGGGGCGGCCCTTCCGGGCCCCTCCTCGCGGCCCCTCCCGGGGTCTCGCGCGGCGCAGGGAGAAAGTTACGCGCCCTCGGGAGGCCGTGTCAAACCCGCGGCGGGGTGACGGTCGACACCCGGCCGGAACCGGCGCGTCACCTCGCGTTCACCCGCGAGCGGAGCTCTCAGGGCGTGGAGACCCCACGCTGCACGCCGGCCACGGCACGCTTGCCGCGCCGCAGCACGAGCCACCCACCGGGCAGCCAGGCGCCGTCCCCGGGAACGGCGTCGGCGTCGGTGACCCGCTGGTTGTTGAGGTAGGCGCCGCCCTCCTTCACGGTGCGGCGCGCCTCGGACAGGCTGCCGGCCAGACCGGTCAGCTGGAGCAGCTGCGCGACGGAGGGGACGTCGCCGTCCACCCGGACGCTGCCGGCCTCCTCCAGCGCGGCGCCGAGGATCTCCGGACCGAGAGCGGAGAGCTCCTCCCGGCCGAAGAGGGCACGACCTGCCGCCTCGGCCTGGCGCAGCTCCTCGGCGCCGTGCACCAGCGCCGTGAGCTCTTCGGCCAGTGCGCGCTGCGCCGCCCTGGAGGCGGGGCGCTCGGTGCTCTCCGCCACGAGGGCCGCCACCTCGTCGGCCGGCCGCTCGGAGAACAGCGGGAGCCAGGTGAGCGCGTCGGCGTCGTCGGCGTTGAGCCAGAACTGGAAGAACGCGTACGGGGAGGTGAGCGCCGGGTCGAGCCAGACCGTGCCGCCCTCGCTCTTGCCGAACTTCTCCCCGTCGGACTTGGTGACCAGCCGGGTCGACAGCGCGTGCACGGTGGCGCCCTCGGAGCGGCGCACCAGGTCGATGCCGGCCGTGAGATTGCCCCACTGGTCGGAGCCGCCGCTCTGCAGCGTGCACCCGTGCCGGCGGAACAGCTCGCGGAAGTCGTTGGCCTGCAGGATCTGGTAGCTGAACTCCGTGTAGCTGATGCCCGCCTCGGAGTTGAGCCGGGCCGACACCGCCTCCTTGGCCAGCATCCGGCCGACCCGGAAGTGCTTGCCCAGCTCCCGCAGGAAGTCGATGGCCGACAGCGGCTCGGTCCAGGACAGGTTGTCCACGTAGATCGGCGCACGCAGGCCGTCGCGCTCGGCGGGGAGGTCGAGGAACGGCGCCACCTGGCGGCGGATGCTGTCCACCCAGCCGGCCACGGTGGACCGCTCGTTGAGCTGCCGCTCAGCGGTGGGCCGGGGATCGCCGATCAACCCGGTGGCACCCCCGACGAGCACGATCGGCTGATGCCCGGCCCGTTGCAGGGCGCGCAGCACCATGAACTGGACGAGGTGCCCGACGTGCAGGCTCGGCGCGGTCGGGTCGAAGCCGCAGTAGTAGGTGACGGGTCCGTCGGCGAGGTGCTTGCGCAGCTCGTCCTCGTCGGTGCTCTGGGCGATCAGCCCGCGGCGGTGCAGCTCGTCGATCACGTCCGTCACGGGTCACCATCCTGCCCGGCGTCCCGCCGGCGGCGCGTGCCACCCGCCCGGAAGGGGCTGACCGTGTCGGAGGCGGGATCCCAGAACCGCCAGGGCAGCTCGGTCGCCACGCTGATGCCGACCCGCGGCCCGGCCGCGACCGCGCACGGCCGCTCCCCCGCGTGCAACCGGACCGGCGACCCCGGGTCGAGCAGGTCCGCGCCACGGTCGTCGGGTCCGATCGCCAGCGCCTGCGTCAGCCTGGCCGGCCCGCGCGCCAGGTCGCGCGACGCCCGTGCGGCCGGACGTCGGGCGTGCGCGACCGCCGCCCCCGCGACCACCTCACCGGCGCGCAGCAGCACCGCCGATCCGCGGCCCTCGGGACCGACGACGACGTTGGCGCACCAGTGCACGCCGTAGCTGAAGTACACGTACAGCCGCCCCGGCGGGCCGAACATGATGGCGGCGCGGGGCGTCGGGCCGCGGTGGGCGTGCGAGGCCGGGTCCTCCCCCGCGCCCGAGTACGCCTCCACCTCGGTCAGCCGCAGGGCGACGCGTCCACCGGGCCGGTCGGTGACCACCCAGCAGCCGAGCAGCGCCGGGGCCACCTGGTCGACGGGGCCGAGCAGCTGCTCGGCGGTCAGCAGCGGGCCGGGCTCCACCGGGCCCCGCTCCACCGGGCCCCGCTCCACCGGCCCCCGCTCCACCGGGCCCCGCTCCACCGGGCCCCGCTCCAGCGGGTCGGGCACCGCAGCGCTCAGAGGACCGCCGCCACCGGGGAGGACGCCGACCACTCGGCGTGCTGCCGGGCCAGGTCGGCCAGCTGCGCCAGCTGGCCGGCCACCCGCTCGGGCGCCGTCCCGCCGCGGGCCCTGCGGGCCGCGAGCGCGCCGCGGACCGACAGCACCGAGCGGACGTCGGGGGTCAGCCGCTCGTCGATGCCCGCGAGCTGCTCGTCGTCCAGCTGGTCCAGCTCGAGACCGGCCGACTCGCAGAAGGCCACCATCGCGCCGGAGATCTCGTGCGCCGAGCGGAAGGGCACGCCCTGCCGGACCAGCCACTCGGCGACGTCGGTGGCCAGCGCGAAGCCCTGCGGTGCGGCGGCCTCGAGCACCTCCGGGCGCAACGTCAGGGTGGCGACCATCCCGGTGACCGCGGGCAGCAGGAGCAGCAGCTGCTGCATCGAGTCGAAGACCGGCTCCTTGTCCTCCTGCAGGTCCCGGTCGTAGGCCAGCGGCAGCCCCTTGAGCATGGTGAGCAGGCCGGTCAGGTTGCCCACGAACCGGCCGGACTTGCCGCGGGCCAGCTCGGCGATGTCGGGGTTCTTCTTCTGCGGCATGATCGACGACCCGGTGGCCCAGGCGTCGTCGAGGACGGCCCAGCCGAACTCGGTCGACGTCCACAGCACGACCTCCTCGCCCAGCCGGGACAGGTGGACGCCGATCAGGGCGGCGGCGAAGCAGAACTCCGCGGCGAAGTCCCGGTCGCTGACGCCGTCGATCGAGTTGTCGCAGGCGCGGTCGAAGCCGAGCTCGGCGGCGACGGCGTCGGGGTCCAGCGGCAGGGAGGAGCCGGCGAGCGCGCCGGAGCCGTAGGGGCTGACGGCGGTGCGGCGGTCCCAGTCCCGCAGCCGGTCGACGTCGCGGGCGATCGCGTGCGCGTGGGCCAGCAGCTGGTGGGCGACCAGGACGGGCTGGGCGTGCTGCAGGTGGGTCATGCCCGGAGCGGCGACGTCGGAGTACCGCTCGGCCAACCCGACCAGCGCGTGCTCGAGCGAGGCCAGCTCGCCGACCAGGGCGCGGACGTGGTGGCGCAGGTACAGCCGCAGGTCGGTCGCGATCTGGTCGTTGCGGCTGCGGCCGGCGCGCAGCTTGCCCCCCAGCGGGCCGAGCCTCTCGGTGAGGCCGCGCTCGAGCGCCTCGTGCACGTCCTCGTCGGACTCCTGCGGACCGAAGGTGCCGGTCGCGACCTCCGCCGAGAGCTCGGTGAGGGCGCCGACCATGCGATCGAGCTCCTCGTCGGTGAGCAGGCCGCCGCGGTGCAGCACCCGGGCGTGGGCGCGGGAGCAGGCCAGGTCGAAGGGCGCCAGCGTCCAGTCGAAGTGCGTGGACTTGCTCAGCGCGGCCATCGCCGGCGAGGGCCCGCCGCCGAAGCGGCCGCCCCACAGCCGGGTGTGCGAGGGCTGCGGTTCGGCGGTCACGGGGCGGGCTCCTCAGGGTCGTCGGCGACGAGGTCGGCGTTCAGCTCGGGGTACACGGGCGGGGTGCGCCGGGCCAGCGCGGCGAGCCGCTCGGCCAGCGCCGGGCCGCCGTCGGGCTCGCGGGACACCACCAGGACAGTGTCGTCGCCGGCGATCGTGCCCAGGACGTCGGGGAGGCCGACCTTGTCCAGGGCGGAGGCGAGGAACTGCGCGGCGCCCGGCGGGGTGCGCAGCACGGCGAGGTTGGCGCTGCCTTCCGCATGGGTCAGCAGGTCGGCGAGCAGCCGGGTGAGGCGGGCCGGTGCGGTCTGGGCCGGCCGCAGCGGCGCGTTCTCCGGCGGCAGGACGTAGCTGGCCGGCGCGCCGTCGGACCCGCGCATCTTCACCGCCCCCAGCTCGTCGAGGTCGCGCGACAGCGTCGCCTGGGTGACCTCGATCCCGGCCTGCGCCAGCAGGGCCGCCAGCTGGGTCTGCGACGTGACCGCCCGGGCCTCGATCAGCTCGCGGATCCGCGCCTGCCGGGCGCTGCGGCTCAGCGCGCCGGTCATCGTCGGAGGGACCCCGTCACGCGCGCTCCAGCAACCAGGTGAGGAGGGCCTTCTGCGCGTGCAGCCGGTTCTCCGCCTCGTCCCAGACCACGCTCTGCGGGCCGTCGATGACCGCGGCGGCGATCTCCTTGTCCCGGTAGGCGGGCAGGCAGTGCAGCACGACCGCCTCGGTGGCCGCCCGGGCCAGCGCCTTCTCGTCGACGGCGTACGGCAGGAAGGGGGCGATGCGCTCCTCGTACTCCGACTCCTGGCCCATGGAGACCCACGTGTCGGTGACGAGGACGTCGGCGCCGTCGGCGGCGGCCGCCGGGTCGGCGGTCCACCGCACCGAGCCGCCGGTCTCCGCGGCGATCTCCCCGGCGCGCTCGAGCACCGCCGGGTCGGGCCGGAAGGCCTCCGGCGAGCCGATCCGCACGTGCATGCCGGCGGTGGCGCCACCGAGCAGGTAGGAGTGCGCCATGTTGTTGGCGCCGTCGCCGAGGTAGCTCATGGTCAGGCCGGCCGGCGTCCCCTTGTGCTCGGCGACCGTCTGCAGGTCGGCGAGGATCTGGCAGGGGTGGAACTCGTCGGTCAGCGCGTTGACCACCGGCACCCGGCTCGTCGCGGCCATGGCCTCGATGCGGTCCTGGCCGAAGGTGCGCCAGACGATCGCCGACACCTGGCGGTCGAGCACGCGGGTGGTGTCCTCGATCGGCTCGCCGCGGCCGAGCTGGCTGGCCGCGGCGTCGACGACCAGCGGGTAGCCGCCGAGCTCGGCCACGCCGACGGAGAACGACACCCGGGTGCGGGTGGAGGGCTTGTCGAACAGGACGGCCACCGCCCGCGGCACGCCGTTCGCCGCCCGCAGGGGGGTCGGCGCCGCCTCGGTGTGCCGGGTCCGCTTGAGCTCGGCGGCGAGCGCGAGTACCTCCGCCTGCTCGGCGGGTGACAGGTCGTCGTCCCGGAGGAAGTGGCGGGTCACGAGCCGGCCACCGCAGCGTCGAGCGCCGCCGGCAGGGCGGCGACGAACGCGTCGACCTGCGCGTCGGTCACGACCAGGGACGGCGCCAGCCGGACGACGTCGGGCGCGACGGCGTTGACGAGGAACCCGGCCTCGCGCAGCGCGGCCTCGACCCCGGCCGCGACCGGCGCGGTGAGGACGACGCCGAGCAGCGCACCCCGGCCCCGCACCCCGGACACCACCGGGTGCCCGAGCGACTCGATGCCCGCGGTGAAGCGGTGCTCGAGCTCCTTGGCCCGCTCCAGCAGCCCCTCGTCGCGGATCGTGTCCAGCACCGCGAGCGCGGCGGCCGCGGCGATCGGGTTGCCGCCGAAGGTCGAGCCGTGCGAGCCCGCCGTCATCAGCTCCGCGGCGTCACCGAAGGCGAGCGTCGCGCCGATGGGCAGGCCGCCGCCGAGCGCCTTGGCCAGGGTGATCACGTCGGGGTGCAGGCCGTCGGCCTGGTGCGCGAACCAGTGCCCGGTGCGGCCGATGCCGGTCTGCACCTCGTCCACGGCGAACAGCGCGCCGGCGCCGGCCGCGGTGGACGCGGCCGCGGCGAGGTAGCCGGCCGGTGGGGGCTGCACGCCGCCCTCGCCGAGCATCGGCTCGAGCAGCACCATCGCCGTGGCGTCGGTCACCGCCGCAGCCAGGGCGCCGGCGTCGCCGTAGGGGACGTAGGACACCCCACCGGGCAGCGGGGCGAAGGCAGCGGCCTTCGACGGCTGGCCGGTCAGGGCCAGCGCGCCCATGGTGCGGCCGTGGAACGCGCCCTCCGCGGTGAGCACCTGCGTGCGGCCGGTCAGCCGGCTGAGCTTGAACGCTGCCTCGTTGGCCTCGGCGCCGGAGTTGCAGAAGAAGACCCGGCCCGGCCGGCCGGCCAGCTCCAGCAGCCGCTCGGCCAGGACGACGCCGGGCTCGTGCATGGCCAGGTTGGACACGTGGCCGAGGGTCTGCGCCTGCGTCGTGATGGCGGCCACGACCCGCGGGTGCGCGTGGCCGAGGATCGTCGTAGCGATGCCGCCCAGCAGATCGGTGTACTCGCGGCCGTCGACGTCCCACACCGTGGCGCCCGCGCCGCGGGCGAGCGCGACCGGAGGCGTCCGGTAGTTCCCCATCATCACGGCCGCCCAGCGGGTGGCCAGCTCCTGCGTGTGGGTGCCGGTGTGCGTCACGGTGCTGCCACTCCCTCCTCGGTCGGCTGAGCGGGGACGACCATCGTCCCGGTGCCCTCGGTGGTGAACATCTCCAGCAGCAGGGCGTGCGGGGTGCGCCCGTCGACGACGGTCGCCCGCTTCACCCCGCCCTCGACCGCCCGCAGGCAGGCGGCCATCTTCGGGACCATCCCGGAGTCCAGGTCCGGCAGGATCTCGGCGAGCTCCGCGGCGTCGATCTGCTGCACCAGGGAGCCCCGGTCGGGCCAGTCGGCGTAGAGGCCCTCGACGTCGGTGAGGACGACGAGCTTGACCGCGTCCAGCGCCACGGCGACCGCGGCCGCGGCGGTGTCGGCGTTGACGTTGTGCACCACGCCCTCGGCGTCGGGGGCGACGGTGGCGATCACGGGGATGTGCCCGGACTCCAGCAGCGCCCGCACCGGGGCGGCGTCGACCTCGACGACGTCGCCGACCAGGCCGACGTCCACCGGCTCGCCGTCGACCGTCGCCGTCGTCCGCTCGGCGCGCAGCAGGCCGCCGTCCTCCCCGGACAGGCCCACGGCCAGCGGGCCGTGCTGGTTGATCAGCCCGACCACCTCCGGGGTGACCTGGCCGGTGAGCACCATCCGGACCACCTCGATGGTCTCCTCGGTGGTCACCCGCAGACCGCCGCGGAACTCGCTGGCGATGCCCAGCCGGCCGAGCATCTCGGTGATCTGCGGGCCTCCGCCGTGCACGACGACGGGCAGGATCCCGCACGTCCGCAGGAAGGCCATGTCCTCGGCGAAGGCGCGCCGGCACTCCTCGTCGACCATCGCGTGGCCGCCGTACTTGATCACCACGACGTTGCCGTGGAACTCCTTGAGCCACGGCAACGCCCCGGTGAGGACGGCGACCTTGAGCGCGTCGCCCTCCGGGTCGTACTGGCGCATCTTGCGCGTGGTGCCGATGCGCCGGCGGACGGCGCCCACCTCGGGCGCGTGCTCGTCGACCCGGACGTCCGGGGGCGTCGGGTCCTGGGCGCCGGTGTCCTGGTGGTGGCTGCCGGTCATGTGGAGTACGCCGAGTTCTCGTGCACGTAGGCGATGGACAGGTCGTTGGTCCAGATCGTGGCCTGCTCGCTGCCGGCGGCCAGGTCGACGTCGATGGTGATGGCCCGGCCGGTCAGGTCGACCCCCTCGCGGGGGTCGCCGATCGCGCCGCCGCGGCAGACGGTCACGCCGTTGATCGTCACGTCCACCCGGTCGGCCTCGAAGGCGGCGTCGGTCGTGCCGATCGCGGCGAGCACCCGGCCCCAGTTGGGGTCGTTGCCGAACAGCGCGGTCTTGAGCAGGTTGTTGCGGGCGCAGGCCCGGCCGGCGGTGAGCGCGTCGTCGACCGTGGCCGCGTTGCGGACCGTGATCGCGATGTCCTTGGTGGAGCCCTCGGCGTCGGCGAGCAGCTGCATCGCCAGGTCGGTGCAGACCGCGGTCAGCGCCTCGGTGAGCTCCTCGGCGGTGGGCGTCACCCCGCCGGCGCCGTTGGCCATCACGACCACCGTGTCGTTGGTCGACAGGCACCCGTCGGAGTCGACCCGCTCGAAGGACAGCCTCGTGGCCGTCTCCAGCGCCGGCTGCAGGACGTCGGCGGGCACCGCCGCGTCGGTGGTGAGGACGACGAGCATGGTGGCCAGGCTCGGGGCGAGCATGCCGGCGCCCTTGGCCATGCCCCCCACGGTCCACCCCTCGCCGCCGTGCACCGCGGTCTTGGGCACCGAGTCGGTGGTCATGATCGCGCGGGCGGCGTCCGGTCCGCCGTCGGCTGCCAGCCGGGCCGCGGCCTCGGTCACGCCGGGCAGCAGCCTGTCCATCGGCAGCCGCATGCCGATCAGGCCGGTGCTCGCCACGGCCACGTCGATCGCGCCCAGTCCCAGCGCCGCCGCGGTGTGCTCGGCGGTGGCGTGCGTGTCGGCGAACCCCTCGGGCCCGGTGCAGGCGTTGGCGCCGCCGGAGTTGAGGACGACGGCCCGCAGCCGGCCGGTGGACAGGACCTGCCGGCTCCACTGCACCGGCGCGGCCGGGAAGCGGTTGGTGGTGAAGACGGCGGCTGCGGCGTCGTCCGGCCCGTCGTTGACGACCAGCGCGACGTCGGGGTCGCCGGAGGACTTGAGCCCGGCGGCGACGCCGGCGGCCCGGAAGCCCCGCGCGGCTGTCACACCCACGCCCGGATGGCCACTCCGGCGGGTCACGGCGCGACCCCCACCAGGGGCAGGCCGGTGGTCTCCGGGAGGCCGAGGGCGAGGTTGGCGCACTGGATCGCCGCTCCCCCGGTGCCCTTGGTGAGGTTGTCGACCGCGGCGACGACGATCAATCGCCCAGCCGACGGATCGACCGCGAGCTGGATCGCCACGGTGTTGGCGCCGAGCACCTGCGCGGTGGTCGGCCACTGGCCCTCGGGGAGCAGGTGCACGAACGGCTCGTCGGCGTAGGCCTCGGCGTAGGCGGCCCGGGCGGCGGCCTCCGTGACAGGGCCGTCCACGCCCGGTGCGAGCTTCGCCGAGCAGGTGGCGAGGATGCCCCGGCTCATCGGCACCAGCGTCGGGGTGAAGCTGACCGACACCGGCGAGCCGGCGGCCTGCGACAGCGTCTGCACCATCTCCGGGGTGTGCCGGTGCGCGCCGCCGACGCCGTAGGCGCTGACCGAGCCCATGACCTCGCTGCCGAGCAGGTGCGGCTTGGCCGACTTGCCGGCGCCGCTCGTGCCGCTGGCCGCGACGACCACGACCTCGGGCTCGACCAGGCCGGCGGCCAGGGCCGGCGCCATGGCGAGGGTGACCGAGGTCGGGTAGCAGCCCGGGACGGCGATCCGCCGCGCCCCGGCCAGCTGCTCCCGCCCTCCGGGCAGCTCGGGCAGGCCGTAGGGCCAGCTGCCGGCGTGCTCGCTCCCGTACCAGCGCGCCCATGCCTCGGGGTCGCCCAGCCGGTGGTCGGCGCCGCAGTCGATGACCAGGGTGCCGGCCGGCAGCTGCGCGGCGACCTCGGCGGACTGGCCGTGCGGCAGCGCGAGGACGACGACGTCGTAGCCGGCGAGATCCTCCGGGGCGCTCGGCCGCACCTCCAGGTCGGCGTAGGGCAGCAGGTGCGGCTGCAGCTCACCGAGGCGTCGGCCGGCGCTCGATGCCGCGTGCACCCCGGCCAGCCGGAGGTTGGGGTGCCCGGCCAGGAGCCGGCACACCTCACCCCCCGCGTACCCGGTGGCGCCGGTGACCCCGACCGTCCACGTCCGCGCTGTGCTCACGATGCATGACCATACACGGCCATGCATGACCGTTCATCCGGGTGTCAGCCGAGCGGGTCGGCGTCCCCCCACGGCCGCAGCCGCAGCCGGCGGGCGTCGCCCTGCGGCGCCCGGGCCGCCAGGTCGGCGGGCGTCTCGTTGTTCACGTGCAGGTAGCGACCGCCCCAGGCGTCGACCTCCCCGGCGGCGATCGCCGCGACCATCTGCACGACCCGCTCGACCGGCGTCCAGTCCTCGAAGCCCTGCCACATGGCCATCGACCGGGTCATCGGGGTGTCGACGACGCCGGGCGCCACGTCGAACACGTGCACGTCGGTGCCCTCCAGCGCCCCCTCCAGCGCCTCGGTCATCCGCATGAGGCCGGTCTTGGCGACCGAGTAGGCCGAGTACTGCGGACGGGCGCGCAGGCTCATGCCGCTGGCGAGGTTGACGATCCGGCCGCGGTTGCGCAGCAGCATCCACGGCACGACGGCGCGGGAGAGCAGGTAGCCGCCGCGCAGGTGGCTGGTGACGACGTCCCACCACTGGTCGGGGTCGGTCTCCCACAGCGGCTCCTCGGCCGCGTCGACGGCGCCGGCGTTGTTCACCAGCAGGTCGACCCGGCCGAGCTCACCGGCGACCTGCTCGACGGCGGCGTCCACGGCGGCCCGGTCGGTGACGTCGGCGGCGACGGCCAGCGTGCGGGCGCCGGTCGCGGCGGCGATCTCGTCCATCGCCGTCCGCAGCCGGTCCTCGGTGCGGGCGAGGCCGGCCACCGCCATGCCGCGGGCCGCCAGGCCCTCCGCCAGCGCGCGACCGATGCCCGTGGACGCCCCGGTGACGAGCGCGACGCCGCTCAGGTCTGCGTTCCGGTGAGCGGCCCCGTCCCGAGGCTCGTCGCGAGCGTGCGAGCGATGAGGAGGACGGGGTCCTTCATCACCCACGGAGGGTCGCCCCCGTCCGCTCGCCGACCAGCGCGACCGCACGCCGGCGCACCTCGGCGGCCTCCTCGCCGGTGAGGGTCCGGTCCGGGGCCCGCAGGGTGAGCGCGTACGCCAGCGACCGCTGCCCCTCGGGCACGGGGGCTCCGGTGTAGACGTCGAACAGCCGCACCGACTCCAGCAGCTCCCCCGCGCCGGCACGCAGCGCCCCCTCGACCTCGGCCGCGACCGCCTCGGCGGGGACGACGAACGCCAGGTCGAGCAGGACCGGCGGGAAGGTGGAGATCGGCGGGCCCGACGGCACGGGACGCGCCGGGAGCGCGTCGACGTCCAGCTCCATGGCCACCGTCCGCGCCGGCAGCTCCAGCGCCGCGCACACCCGCGGGTGGAGCTCGCCCGCATGCCCGACCACGGTCTCCCCCACCAGGAGCTCGGCGCAGCGGCCCGGGTGCCAGGGGGCGCGCTCGCCGGCCCGCACGGTCAGCTCCACGCCCGCGGCCGCGGCCACCCGGCGGGCGGCCTCGACGGCGTCGGCCCACTCGGCCGGCCGGCCCGGGCCCCACCAGCCGCGCCGCTCGCGGGAGCCGGTGAGCGCCACGGCCACGTGCCAGGGCTGCTCCGGCACCGCGCCCAGCAGCGCGGCGAGGACGTCGTCGTCGGGCCGCCGGTCCACGCCGGGCAGCGGCGCCGGGGTGCGGCGGGCGCCGGGGAACACCGCGCCGTGCTCGAACAGCGCCAGGTCCCGCTGCCCGCGGGCGAGGTTGCGGCCCAGGGTGGCCAGCAGGCCGGGCAGGAGCGTCGTCCGCAGCGCCGGCTCCTCCTCCGACAGCGGGTTGCGGACCAGCACCGTCCGCCGGCGCTCGTCGTCGGCGGCCAGGCCGAGGGCGTCCAGCGCGCGCTGCCCGACGAACGGGTAGGAGGGCGCCTCGACGTAGCCCGTCTCGGCCAGCGCGCGGCCGATCGCCCGGCGCCGGCGCTGGGTCTCGGTGAGCCCGCCGCCGGGCGGGGCGGTGGGCAGCACCGACGGGACGTCGTCGTAGCCGGCCAGCCGGACGACCTCCTCGACCAGGTCGGCCGGGTCGGTGAGGTCCGGGCGCCAGGACGGCGGGGTGACGCGGAGCGTGTCCCCGGACGCGTCGACCGCGCAGCCGACCGCGGCCAGCAGGTCGACCACCTGGGACTCGGCGTAGGGGACGCCGGCCACGCGGGCCGGGGCGCCGGCGTCCAGCCCGACCACCGGGCGCGGGCCGCGGGTGTCGACGTCCACCAGGGAGCCCACCACGCGGGCGCCGCCGTACTCGGCGAGCAGCGCGGCCGCCCGGGCCAGGGCGACCGCCGTCATCTCCGGGTCGACGCCGCGCTCGAACCGCTTCGCGGCCTCGCTGGGCAGCCGGTGCCGGCGGGCGGTGCGCGCCACCCCGGTGGGCTCCCAGTGCGCGGCCTCGAGGAGGACGGACGTCGTCCCCTCACCGATCTCGGTGGACGCCCCGCCCATGACGGCCGCCAGGCCGATCGGGCCGGTGTCGTCGGTGATCAGCAGGTCGTCGGTGTCCAGCGCGCGGTCGGCGCCGTCGAGGGTGGTCAGCCGCTCCCCCGCCCGCGCCCGGCGGACGACGATCGGGCCCGTCACCGCGTCGCGGTCGAAGGCGTGCATCGGCTGGCCCAGCTCGAGCATCACGTAGTTGGTGACGTCGACG
Organism: Trujillonella humicola; assembly: GCF_046233715.1. Taxonomy (NCBI): domain Bacteria; kingdom Bacillati; phylum Actinomycetota; class Actinomycetes; order Geodermatophilales; family Geodermatophilaceae; genus Trujillonella; species Trujillonella humicola. The sequence continues at coordinate 12,311 of NZ_JBJNRJ010000053.1, forward strand.
GCCAGCGAGATGCTGCGGACGCCGGACTGCGCGAGCCGCCGGCGCATCCACCACGGGCTGGGCGCGGCCGGGTCGAGGCCCTCCAGCGCGATCATCGAGAACCGGTCGCAGCGGTCGGCGTCCTCGACGCGGACCTGCCAGGCGGGCTCCCCCGACCAGCCCGGCAGCTCCAGCGCGCCGGGGTCGCGCCAGCCGACGCCCAGGCCCGTGCCCATCTCGCGGGCGAGGCCGCGCATCGCCAGGCAGTAGCCGCGGTCGGGGGTGACGGCGAGCTCGATCACCACGTCGTCCAGGCCGACCAGCGGCCCCGCGGGCGTGCCGGGGGCAGGTGCGTCGTCGCCCAGCACGAGGATCCCGGCGTGGTCGTCACCGACCCCGAGCTCGCGGACCGAGCAGATCATCCCCTCGGAGACGTGGTCGTAGGTCGTGCGCGAGGCGATGGCGAAGCCGCCGGGCAGCACGGCGCCGGGCAGCGCGACCACCACGGCGTCCCCGGCGGCGAAGTTCCGGGCGCCGCAGACGATGCCCCGCGCCCCGCCCTCCCCGACGTCCACCTTCGTGTACCGGATCGGCTTCTTGAAGCCGGTCAGCTCCTCGATCTCCAGCACCCGGCCGACGACCAGCGGACCGGTCACCGGCTCCGGGCGGTGGATCTCCTCGACCTCGAGGCCGAGCCGGACGAAGGCGGTGTCGAGGTCCTCGACCGTCGTCCCGGCGGGGACGTCGACGTACTCGGCCAGCCAGCCGATCGGAACTCTCACAGCTCCACCCCGAACGCAGTCGTGAACCGGACGTCGCCCTCGACGATGTCGCGCATGTCGGTGATGCCCGAGCGGAACATCAGGCCCCGCTCGATGCCCAGGCCGAAGGCGAAGCCGCTGTGCTCCTCCGGATCGATGCCGCAGGCGACCAGCACCCGCGGGTTGACCATCCCGCAGCCGCCCCACTCGACCCAGCGCGGGCCGTCGCGGTGCTCGGGGAACCACACGTCGAACTCGGCCGAGGGCTCGGTGAACGGGAAGTACGACGGCCGCCAGCGGGTGATCGCCTCGGCGCCGAACAGGGTGCGGGCGAGGTGGTCGAGCGTGCCGCGCAGGTGCGCCATGGTCAGGCCGCGGTCGACGGCCAGGCCCTCGATCTGGTGGAAGACCGGGGTGTGCGTCGCGTCGAGCTCGTCGGTCCGGTACACCCGCCCGGGCGCCACCACGTAGATCGGCGGGGTGCGCGACAGCATGGTGCGGGCCTGCACCGGGCTGGTGTGCGTGCGCAGCACCAGACCGGAGTCCTCCGGCGCCACGAAGAAGGTGTCCATCATCGTGCGCGCCGGGTGGTCCCGGCCGATGTTGAGCGCGTCGAAGTTCAGCCACTCCGCCTCGAGCTCGGGGCCCTCGGCGATCTCGTAGCCCATGCCGACGAAGACGTCGGCGATCCGCTCGGCGAACGTGGTCAGCGGGTGCCGGGCGCCGCGGGGCACCCGGTCCCAGGGCAGCGTGACGTCGACCCGCTCCTCGGCGAGCACCCGGGCATCGCGCTCGGCCTCCAGCTCGGCGAGCCGCCGCTCGTAGGCCTCGGTGACGGCGACGCGGGCGGCGTTGACCCGCTTGCCCGCGTCGGAGCGGGCGGCCGGGGGAAGCGCGCCCAGCTCGCGGCGGGCCAGCAGCACCGGCGCCCGGTCGCCGAGGTGGACCGGGCGGACCGCGGCCAGCCCGGGCAGGTCGGCGGCCGCGCCGAACGCCTCGACCGCGGCGTCGACCGCGGCGTCGAGGGCCTCGGCGGACAGCGCGGCGACCTGCTTGGGGTCGTAGGGGTCGTTGGCGCCAGACACGGCAGGCCATTCTGCCCGGCACCGGCCCGCCGACGCGCGTGGGTTCCCGGTACCCGCGCGCGGAGCCGGTCGACGAGATCTGCACAGTGGCCACCATCGGGCGCCGACGGCGACCACTGTGCAGATCTCGTCGAGGGAGGAGCGACGTGGCGGTCGTCCTGGCGCTGGCGTCGGCGGTCGTCTACGGGACGGCGGACTTCCTCGGCGGGCTGGCCAGCCGGCGCGCCACCGTCCCGGCCGTCGTCGCCCTCTCCCAGGCCGCCGGGCTGGTCGCCCTGCTGCTGCTCCTGCCGTGGCTGGGCGGGCCGGTGACCGGCGCCGACCTGCTGTGGGGCGCCGGGGCCGGAGTGGCCGGGGCGACCGGGCTGCTGGTCTTCTTCCGCGCCCTGGCCGGCGGGGTGATGAGCGTCGTGGCGCCGACGACGGCGGTCACCGCCGCCGCCGTCCCGGTCCTCGTCGGTGTCGCCACCGGCGACCGGATCGGTGTGCCCGCCGGCCTCGGCATCCTCCTGGCGCTGGTCGCCGTCGCGCTGGTGTCGGCGGAGGAGGGCCTGGACGCGCTGCGCGCGGCGCGCCCCGCCGCCCTGCTGCCCGCGCTGCTGGCCGGCCTGGCCTTCGGCTGCTTCTTCGTGCTGCTCGACCGGACCGGCGAGGACTCCGGGCTGACCCCGCTGGTGACCGCCCGGGTGGCGTCGATCGGGCTGGTCGTGCTCGTCGCCGCGGCCGGCCGCCGCCCGCTGCGACCGCCCCGCGCCGCGCTGCCGCTGGTGCTGGTCTCCGGGGTCCTGGACATGGCCGCCAACGCCCTGTTCCTCCTGGCCACCCAGGCCCCCGGCCAGCTCGCCGTCACCGGGGTGCTGGCCTCGCTGTACCCGGTGAGCACCGTCGTCCTGGCCCAGGTGGTGCTGCGCGAGCGGCTGGCCCCCGCCCAGGTGGCCGGCCTCGCTGCCGCCGCGGTCGCCGTCGTGCTCATCACCGCCCCCGGCTGACCCGTCTCCCCCGCACGGGTGGGGCACCGGCCCGCCCGGGTGTCGGAACGGCCCGGCGCGGCCGATGCACCGACCGTGGATCTCACCTCGACGCTCACGCTCGCGACCGCCGGCGACCTCAGCGACACCCTGGACGCCGTCCTGGCCTCCGGCGGGGTCCGCAGCGTCTTCCAGCCGATCGTCGAGATCGACACCGGCCGGGTGGTCGCCTACGAGGCGCTCGCCCGCGGGCCGCGGGGGCCGCTGGAGCGCCCCGACCAGCTCTTCGGCGCGGCCCGTGCCGCCTCCCGGCTGGCCGAGCTGGACCAGGCCTGCCGGACCGCCGCCCTGCGCGGGGCCGTCGAGCAGGGCCTGACGGCGCCGCTGACGCTGTTCGTGAACGTCGAGCCCGAGGTGCTCGACCACGCGCCGATGGAGACCCTCCTGGGCCTCGCGACCTCGGCCCCCGGCGGGCTGCGGGTGGTCCTGGAGATCACCGAGCGGGCCCTGGCCGCCCGCCCCGCCGAGCTGCTGCGGACCGTGGCGCGGGTGCGGTCGGCGGGCTGGGGCGTCGCGGTGGACGACGTCGGCGCCGAGGAGATGTCGCTGGCCTTCATGCCGCTGCTGCGCCCGGACGTGGTCAAGCTCGACCTGCGCCTGGTGCAGGAGCGCCCCGGCCCGGACGTCGCGGAGATCATGAACGCCGTCAACGCCTACGCCGAGCGCACCGGCGCAGTGGTGCTGGCCGAGGGCATCGAGCACGAGCAGCACCTGGCCATGGCCCGCGGCCTGGGCGCCACCCTCGGGCAGGGCTGGTTCTTCGGCCGCCCGGCCGCCGACCCCGGGACCGGCCGGGAGACCGGTGAGCTGGCGCTGCCCGCTCCCGTGGACGCCGTCGTCGCCGACGCGACGGTCTCGCCCTTCGCCTGCCTGCCCGAGGGGACGCCGCTGCGCCTGGCACCCAAGGGGCTGCTCATCGAGCTGTCCAAGCAGCTCGAGCGCGAGGCGATGCGGATGGGCCGGACCTGCGTCGTGGCCGCCGCCTTCCAGGAGGCCCGCCACTTCACCCCGTCGACCACCCAGCGCTACCGCGACCTGGTCGAGCGCACCGGCTTCGTCTGCGCCCTCGGCGAGGGCATGCCCGAGGAGCCGCTGCCCGGCCTGCGCGGCACCACCCTCGCCGACGGCGACCCGGTCCGCGGCGAGTGGGACGTCACCGTGCTCAGCCCGCACTTCAGCGCCGCGCTGCTCGCCCGCGACCTCGGCGACACCGGCCCCGAGCGCGAGCGCCGGTTCGAGTACGCGCTGACCTACGACCGCGACACGGTGGTGCGCGCGACGTCGTCCCTGCTGGCCCGGGTGGCCCCGCGCGTGGGACCGGCTCCGGCTGCGGTCCGCCCCGCGCCGCCCACCGCGGCCGTGGCGGTGGCCCGGGCCGCCGCCACGGGCGCGCCCGCCGGCGAGGCCCTGCTGCTGGAGGCCCTCGGCGCCACGCCGAGCGGCGTGGCCGTGGCCGACCTGCGGCTGCCCGACCAGCCGCTGGTCTACGTCAACCCCGCCTTCGAGCGGCTCGCCGGACTGCCGCGCGAGCAGCTGCTCGGCCGCAACTGCCGCTTCCTGCAGGACCCCGACACCGACCCGGGCGCCATCGGCCGGATCCGCGCCGCCATCGCGGCCGGCGAGGAGTGCCGGGAGACCGTGCTCAACGTGCGCGGGCCGGAGCGCACCCCGTGGTGGAACGAGCTGCACCTGGCACCGGTCCGCGACGCCTCCGGCACCGTCGTCCAGTACATCGGCGTGCAGGTCGACGTGACCGCGCGCGTGGAGGCCGAGCGCGCCCTGATGCAGGAGCGCGACCGGACCCGGGCGGCCATGGCCCGCATCGAGGAGCTCGCCGCCACCGACCCGCTGACCGGGCTGGCCAACCGGCGCCGGCTGCAGGAGCAGGTCGAGACGGCGCTGTGGGACGCCCGCGCCCGCGGCGAGTCCCTCGCGCTGCTCTTCCTCGACCTCGACGGCTTCAAGGCGGTCAACGACCGGTTCGGCCACGCCGCGGGCGACGAGCTGCTGCAGGAGGTGGCGACCCGGCTGCGGCAGCGGCTGCGCCGCCGTGACCTGGTGGCCCGGCTGGGCGGGGACGAGTTCCTCGTCGCACTGCCCGGCCTGTCCGGCGACGGCGGGGCCGCGGCCGAGGCGCGCCGGGTGGCCGACGACCTCACCGAGGCCGTGAGGCGTCCGGTCGACGTGCACGGGGCCCCCGTCTTCGTCGGCGCCAGCGTGGGCGTCGCGGTGGCGCCGGAGGACGGCGACGAGTTCGCCGCCCTGCTGCACCGGGCCGACCTGCGGATGTACGAGGCCAAGCCGGTCCTCACCCGCTGACGCCCGGCGCGGGTCAGGCGGGCGGGGGCAGCAGGGCAGCGAGCCCGCCGTGGGCCAGGTCGGTCAGCTGCCCGGCCAGCTCGGCCGCGGGCACGGTGCGCGTGTCGGCCCACCAGTGCGCGGCGAGCTGGACCATGCCGACGACGCCGTAGGCCCACGTCATCGCCCCGCCGGTGGGGCGGCCGGCCGCGGCGAGCCGCTCGGTCATCAGCACGCCCAGCGCCTCGGCGACCTGCCGTTCCGTGGCGGCGACGAGGTCGGCGCGGCCGGACCGGCCGGCCTGGGCGTAGGCGAAGCGGTACAGCTCCGGCTCGTCCTCGATGAGCTGCACGAACGCCCGGATCACGGCGTGCAGCCGGGCGCGGTCGTTCCCGCGCTCCAGCGCCAGCTCACCGAGCAGCCGGGGCAGCAGCAGGTCGTCGGCGATCCGCTCCAGGACCGCGTCGACCAGCTCGTCCTTGTCGCCGAAGTACCGGTAGATGACGGTCTTGGACACGCCGGCGGCACGGGCGACGTCGTCGACGGCGAAGTCCGGCCCGGCCGCGCGCACCGCGGTCAGCGCCGCGCCCACCAGCTCCGCCCGGCGCTCGCGGCGGTGCTCGGTCCAGCGCGCCCGCCGTCCGTCCGGGGCGGGGCGGTCCCCTGCCGCCCGGCGGCTCTCCGTGGTCCTCGGCACGCCGTCATCCTCCCCCATGAATTGCATGTGTCTATCAGTTACAGCTACCGTCGGACACAGCATCACCGACCCGCCTCGGAGGAGTGCCCGATGACCGCCACCGCCCCCGTCGCCGCGCCCGGCTCCGCGACCCGGACGCCCACCCGCGCCACCGACCGCCAGGAGCTGTCCACCCGGCTGCTCGGGTCGGCGGCCAAGCGGTCCTACGACCCCACGGTCGACGTCGACTGGTCGGCACCGATCCCCGAGGACCTCTACGGTCTCTCGCCGGAGTGGTCCTCCCTGTACGGCACGCCGCTGTGGGAGGGGCTGACCGAGCGGCAGCGGGTCACGCTGACCATCCACGAGTACTGCTCGATCTCGGGCGTCGGCATCTGGTTCGAGGGCCTGCTCATGCAACTGGTGCTCAAGGACGTGTACGGCGACGACCCGTCCCAGCCGCACGTGCAGTGGGCGCTGACCGAGATCGCCGACGAGTGCCGGCACTCGGTGATGTTCGCCCGGACGGCGCAGGCGTTCGGGGCGCCGTCCTACCAGCCCCCGCCGTCGATCCTGCGGCTCGGCAAGGCCTTCGTGGCGCGCGGCTCGGGCCCGTCGGCCTACGCGGCGATCCTGGTCGCCGAGGAGATCCTCGACATCTTCCAGCGCGACCTCATGCGCGACGAGCGGGTGCAGCCGCTGACCCGGCGGACCAGCGAGATCCACGTCGTCGAGGAGGCGCGGCACATGCGCTTCGCCCGCGACGAGATCTCCCGGCGCACGCCGCGGCTGGGCTTCCTGGCGCTGCGGCGGCACCGGACGCTGGTGGCCTCCGTGGCCGCGATCGTGGCCGACAACCTCGTGCAGCCGCAGGTGTACGCCTCGGTCGGCCTGGACCCGGCGGAGGCCAAGGCGGTGGCGCGGGCCAATCCGCACCACCGCGCCAAGCTGCGCGACGCCGCCTCCGGCCTGGTGGCGTTCCTCCGCGAGGTCGGCCTGATCGGCGGGCCCTCGGAGCTGCTCTGGAAGCGCGCCGGCCTCTCGTAGGCGCGGAGGAGATCCGGAGGCGTGACGCCCACGGATCTCCTCCGCTCACCCCTGGGCGAGCTGGGTGGCGTAGAGGCAGATCGCGGCGGCGGCGGCGAGGTTGAGGCTCTCGGCCCGGCCGCGCATGGGGATCCGCACCCGCGCGTCGGCCAGCGCGGCCAGGTCGGCGGGGACGCCGCGGGCCTCGTTGCCGAACAGCCACAGCACCGGCCCGGCCGGCGCCCGGCCGAGGGCGTCCAGCGATGCCTCGCCCCCGCCGTCGGCGGCCAGCACGGTCACCCCGGCCGCCTGCAGCGCCGGGACCAGCCCGGCCAGCGGCGTCCCCCGGACGACGTCCACGTGGAAGAGGCTCCCGGCGCTGGACCGCACCGCCTTGCCACCGTAGGGGTCGGCCGACCCGGCGCCGAAGACGACCGCCCCGGCGCCGCACGCGTCGGCGGTGCGCAGCACCGTGCCGGCGTTACCCGGGTCGGCGAGCTCCGCCAGGGCGACCGACAGCCGCGGCGGGGCGGCCACGAGCGCATCGGCCGGGATGTCGCGCAGCGCGCAGACCGCGACCAGGCCCTGCGGCGTGACGGTCTCCGAGAGCCCCGCGGCCGCCTTCTCGGTCACCAGCCGCACCGGGACGCCGGCGCCGGTCAGCAGCTCCCGGTGCGCGGCCGCGGCGGCCTCGGTGGCGAACACCTCGCGGACGCCGTCCGGGCCGGTGGCCAGCGCCTCGGACACCGCCTGCCGCCCCTCGGCGAGGAACAGCCCGGCGGCGTCCCGGCCGGCCCGGCGGGTCAGCTTGCGGGCCGCGGCGACCCGCCCGGAGCGCTCGGTCAGCAGCTCGGTCATGACGCCTCCTCCCGGTGGGCAGACGGCGACGCCGCCGGCGCCGACCCCGGAGGGCCGGTCACCGACGGCGTCAGGTGACGTGCTGGAACGGCCACGCTGCGGGGGCCCTCCGCCTGCGCTCGCGAGGCGTGGGGGGCAGCGTGGTCCTCCGTCAGGCGGCCTGGGCCCCGGTCGCCTCGGGGTTCGCGGCGAGCGCGGCCCGGGCGGCCTCGACGAGCGCGGTGAAGGCGGCCGGCTCGTTGACGGCCAGCTCGGCCAGCACACGACGGTCGAGCTCGATGCCGGCCAGCTTGAGGCCCTGCATGAACCGGTTGTAGGTCATGTCGTTCTGGCGGGCCGCGGCGTTGATGCGGGTGATCCACAGCTTGCGGAAGTCACCCTTGCGCACCTTGCGGTCGCGGTAGTTGTAGGTGGCCGAGTGGAGGATCTGCTCCTTGGCCTTGCGGTACAGGCGGGACCGCTGACCCCGGTAGCCGCTGGCGGCCTCGAGGGTCGTCCGGCGCTTCTTCTGGGCGTTGACCGCCCGCTTCACGCGTGCCACGTGAGAGCTCCTGTCTTCTCGTTACGGGAGGGCGGTCAGATGCCCAGCAGCTTCTTGAGGTTCTTCGCGTCGGACGGCGAGACGACCTGGTCCCGGTCCAGCCGGCGCTTGCGCTGACCCGACTTGTGCTCGAACTTGTGCTGGTTGTTGGCCTGCTCGCGCATGAGCTTGCCGCCGCCCGTCACGCGCACCCGCTTGGCGGTGCCCTTGTGGGTCTTCTGCTTCGGCATGTCCTCGCCTGTCTGTGCTCGTGAGCGTGGTCGTCGTCGTCGTGCGTGGGCGTGCGGCAGCACGGGGCTGCCGCACGCACCCGCTGGTCTCGGTGGTGCGCAGGGCCTCAGGCGCTGGGCGCCTGCTCGGCCTCCTGCTCCCCCTTCGCCGGCCGCGCCTTGCCCTGCTGGGCCTGGGCGTTCCGGTGCGGGGCGATCACCATGACCATGTTGCGGCCGTCCTGCTTCGGGTTGGACTCGACGACGCCCAGTTCGGACACGTCGGCGGCCAGCCGCTGCAGCAGGCGGTACCCCATCTCCGGGCGCGACTGCTCGCGGCCGCGGAACATCACGGTGATCTTGACCTTGTCGCCGCCCCGGAGGAAGCGCTCGACGTGGCCCTTCTTGGTCTCGTAGTCGTGCGGGTCGATCTTGAGGCGCAGCCGCATCTCCTTGATGACGGTGAGCGCCTGGTTCCGCCGGGCCTCGCGGGCCTTCTGGGCGGACTCGTACTTGAACTTCCCGTAGTCCATGAGCTTGGCGACGGGCGGCCGGGCCATGGGCGCGACCTCGACGAGGTCGAGCTCGGAGTCCTGGGCCAGGCGCAGCGCCTCGCCGATCGACACGATGCCGACCTGCTCGCCCTCGGGTCCGACGAGACGGACCTCGGGGACCCGGATGCGGTCGTTGATACGGGGCTCGGTGATGGCCTCTCCTCTGCTTCAGCCTGGGAGGGGCTCGCTGTCCGACCACCGGACGCCGGCAGTCAGAAGGCCCCGCGAGCGATCGCTCGGCGGGGCCCACTGGCCGGTGGCGCACCCACCCCTGGCGGGGTGGTGCGCGTCGCGGGAACCGGCACGGGGCCGGCTCTCGCGAACCGGGGACCTGGGCACCTCGACGGCGCCAGGTGGGAGCGGGCTCCTCTTGGTCAGCGGCCCGGGGCGGGGCCGCTGGGTGGTTCACGCGCCTCGTGTAGCGGGGAGGCACGCCCATGCTACAGCGTCGTCGACGGACAGGACATTCCCTCCCCGGAACGCGCGGTGGTGGCCCCGTCCGGAGGCTCGTCCCGAGCTCACGAGGGATGAGGAGGACGGGGTCCTCCGTCAGTCGTCGTAGAGGAGCGGCAGCGGGGCGGGCTCGGCGGCCTTCGCCCGGTCCAGCAGCGCGCGCAGTCCCTCGACGGCCCGGACGGCGTACTCCTTGTCGGCGGCCTGGACGGCCAGCATGGAGATCTCGTCGCCGTTGACGAGCAGCAGGCTCGCCCACGAGGAGTGCCGGTCGAAGCGCACGGCCCGCACCGCGGCCCACGGCAGCTCGTGGCGGACGAAGAGGTTGCGCACGCGGACCCCGGACGCGTCGGCGTCCACCCGCGAGCGGCCCAGGGTCAGGGTCCCGGCCCCCAGGCAGACCCCGATGCCGATCATCGCCACCTGGTCGGCCCAGCCGAACTCCACGACCCCCGTCGAGGAGCTGGGCAGCAGCAGCCCGACGGTGGTCATGGCGGCGACCAGGACCGCCGCCCCGAGTGCGCACACCATGCGCAGGCGGCGCGGGACGGCGGAGACGGCGGCAGGGGCTCCCGGGGTCACGGCACCATCCTCCCAGCCGCGGGCTGGCAGGGTGCGGGCGTGGACAGCGACGTCGAGATCACCGGGACCGTCCAGCGCGAGGCGTGGCTGGCCCGCCGGACCCCGCCGGTCGAGCAGCTGCGCACGGACCTGTGGTCGATCCCGGTGCCGATGCCGGACAACCCGCTGCGGTACGTGACCGCCTACGCCTTCGCACTGGACGGCGGCGGGCTGGGACTGGTCGACACCGGCTGGGACTCCGACGACGCGTGGACGTCGCTGCGGGCGGGCCTGAGCGCGATCGGCGGCGACGTCACCGACGTGCGCGGCGTCCTGGTCACGCACATGCACGGGGACCACAACGGCCTGTCCGGCCGGGTCCGCGAGGCCTCGGGTGCCTGGGTGGCGATGCACCCGGCCGACGCGGCGCTCGTGCGCGGGATGCTCGACCGCGGCGTCGAGGAGTTCATCCGGGACCAGACGGCGTTCATGGTGTCCCTCGGCGCCGACGAGGAGACCGCGGCCGCCGACGCGCCGGCGCCCGAGCGGTTGTCCGGGCTGCGCCGGCAGGCCGTCCCCGACGTGCTGCTGGAGGACGGCGACCTGGCCGACTTCCCCGGCTGGTCGCTGCGCGCCGTCCACACGCCCGGGCACACCCCCGGCCACCTGTGCTTCAACGAGCAGCGCACCGGCCTGTTCCTGTCCGGCGACCACGTGCTCCCCCGCATCAGCCCGAACATCTCGGCGGGCCGGCGGGGGGACGAGGACCCCCTGCGGGACTTCCTCGGGTCGCTCGACCTGGTCTCCGACCGGGAGCCGGTCGAGGTGCTGCCGGCGCACGAGTGGCGCTTCCGCGGGCTGGGGCTGCGCGCCCGGGAGCTCACCCGGCACCACGAGCACCGCCTGGCCGAGCTGCTCGACGCCATCCGCACGCACCCGCGCAGCACGCCGTGGCAGCTGGCGGGGTACCTGACCTGGTCGCGGCCGTGGGACCAGTACGCGAACGCGATGCGCATGTTCGCCGTGACCGAGACGGTCGCCCACCTGCGGCTGCTGGCCAGCCGGGGGCTCGTGGTCGGCAGCGACGACCCGGTGCAGACCTGGACCGTCGCGGTCCGCTGACCCGGCCGGGGCACGGGGTGATCCGCACCGCCCGGAGCGGGCTGCGGCGCGACACACGACCGTAATCCGGGTGGCGCACGATGGGCCGGCTGGAGCACCGGACCGGGGGGACGCGGGTTGACCGACACACAGCAGGCACCGGACGCCGTCCCGCCGCTGGCCGGGTACACGGTCGCGGTGACCGCGGCCCGCCGCAAGGAGGAACTGGGGGCCCTGCTCGACCGCCGTGGCGCACGGGTGCTCTACGCGCCCGCGATCCGCATCGTGCCGCTGGCCGACGACGCCGAGCTGGTGGCCGCCACCCGCGCCGTGCTCTCGGCGCCCGTCGACCTGGTCGTCGCGACCACCGGCGTCGGTTTCCGCGGCTGGTTGGAGGCCGCCGACGCCTGGGACCTGCCCCTGGTCGACCACCTGCGCGGCGCGCGGGTCCTGGCCCGGGGACCCAAGGCGCGCGGCGCCATCCGCGGCGCCGGGCTGATCGATGCGTGGTCGCCGGAATCGGAGTCCTCGGCGGAGGTGCTCGAGCACCTGCTCGTCGGGCGGGAGGGCCCCCTGGAGGGCCGCCGCATCGCCGTCCAGCTGCACGGGGACCCGCTGCCCGACCTCGTCGCCGGACTGCGCCGCACCGGGGCCGAGGTGCTGACCGTGCCGGTCTACCGCTGGGTCCTGCCCGACGACGTCGACCCGGTGCGCCGGCTGGTCGCCGCCGTCGTCGGCGGCGCCGTCGATGCGGTGACCTTCACCAGCGCCCCGGCCGCCGCGAGCGTGCTGCGCGTCGCCGGCGAGCTGGGGAAGCGCGAGGAGCTGATCACCGCGATGGAGGACCGGGTGATGGCCGTCGCCGTCGGCGGCGTGACCGCGGCCCCGCTGGAGGCCGCCGGCATCCCGACCTGCCGCCCGGAGCGGGCCCGGCTCGGCGCGCTGGCGCGCGAGGTGGTGTCCCGCCTGCCCGAGCGGGACCCGGTGCTGCAGCTGGCCGGGACGACGCTGCAGGTGCGCGGCACCGCGGTGGTGGTCGACGGCCGGCTCGTCGAGCTGGCCCCCGGCCCGATGGCGGTGCTGCGCGTGCTGGCCCGCCGGCCGGGCGTCGTCGTCCCCCGGTCCGACCTGGTGGGATGCCTGCCCGGCGGCGGGGACGGCCACGCCGTGGAGATGGCGGTGACCCGTCTGCGCGCGGGGCTGGGCCGCGGCGTCGTCGAGACCGTGGTCAAGCGCGGCTACCGCCTGCCGGCCTGAGGTCGAGCCGCACGAGGATGCGCGGGAAGCCGTTGATCCTGGAGTCGGTGTCGGCGACCTCGACGAAGCCGGCCCGTTCGAACAGGGCCCGGGTGCCGACGTAGGCCATCGTGACGTCGACCCTGGCTCCCTCGTTGTCGACCGGGTAGGCCTCCACCGCGGGCGCGCCGTGCGAGCGGGCGAACTCCACCGCTCCGCGGACCAGGGCGTGGCCGATCCCGGAGCCCCGGTGCCCGGGCCGCACCCGGATGCACCACAGCGACCACACGTCGAGGTCGTCCACGTGCGGGATCTTCCGGTTGCGGGCGAAGGAGGTGTCGAACCGCGGGTGCACCGCCGCCCAGCCCACGACCTCGTCCCCGTCGTGGGCCAGCACCCCCGGAGGGAGGTCCTCGGCGAGGAGTTGTCGCACCCGCTCCCCGCGCGCGGGGCCGGCGAGCGCGAGGTTCTCCTTCGACGGGATGCGGTAGGCCAGGCACCAGCACACCTTCGCGTCCGGCCGCTTGGGTCCGAGCACCGCCGCGACGTCGTCGAAGTCCCTCGCCGGCAGCACCTCGATCGCCATGTGGCGATCCTGCCCCGATCAGAGCCGCTCGAGTGCGTTTCCGCGCTCGAGCGGCTCCGCGACGGCTCACACGCCGGCCATCGGAGCGCCCCGGCGCAGGTACACGACCCAGGTGACCGCGACGCACACGGCGTAGAAGGCGATGAAGGCGATGTAGGCGCCGTCGCCGCTGCCGGACGAGAGGAAGGACTGGCGGAAGGCGAGGTTGACCAGCACCCCGCCGAAGGCGCCGACCGCGCCGGCGATGCCGATGAGCGCGCCGGACATCCGCAGCGCCCGCCGGTCGGCCGCAGTGGAGTCGCCGCCGGCCGCGACCGACAGCTGGGCCTGGGTGCGGAAGATCGCCGGGATCATCTTGTAGGTCGAGCCGTTGCCGACCCCGCTGAGCACGAACAGCAGCACGAAGCCGACGACGAACAGCGGCAGCGACCCCACCTGGCTGGCGGTCAGCACCACCGCGGCGCCGGCGGCCATCGCCACGAAGGTGCAGAAGGTGATCCGCGCGCCTCCGAACCGGTCGGCCAGCGAGCCGCCCAGCGGCCGGATCAGGCTGCCCAGCAGCGGGCCCAGCCAGGTCAGGTAGGCGGCCCTCAGCGGGGTGTCGAAATCGGCGGCGAACTGGTTCTGCAACACCTGGCCGAAGGCGAAGCCGAAGCCGATGAACGAGCCGAAGGTGCCGATGTACAGGAACGACATGATGTAGGTGTGCGGCTCGCGCAGGGCCTGGCGCATGGCCCGTGGCTGGTTGCGCGCGGTGGTGAGGTTGTCCATCAGCAACGCGGCGCCGACGGCGGCCGCGACGATCAGCGGGATGTAGACCCACAGGATGATCCGCGGGTGCTGGGCCCCCGCTGTGGCGAGCACCAGGAGTCCGAGGAGCTGGATGACCGGGACGCCGAGGTTGCCCCCGCCGGCGTTGAGGCCCAGTGCCCAGCCCTTGAGCCGGTCGGGGTAGAAGGCGTTGATGTTGGCCATCGAACTGGCGAAGTTGCCACCGCCCACGCCGGCCAGGCAGCTCACGACCAGCAGCGTCGAGTAGTCGACGCCGGGTTCCAGCACGATGGCGGTCGCGACGGTCGGGACGAGCAGCAGAGCGGCGGACACGATGGTCCAGTTGCGGCCGCCGAACTTCGCGACGGCGAAGGTGTAGGGCAGGCGCACGAAGGCGCCGAGCGCTGTCGGCAGCGTGGTGAGCAGGAACTTGCCGGCCGGGTCGATGCCGAAGACCGGCTCGGGCAGGAAGAGGACCAGCACCGACCACAGGCTCCAGATCGAGAAGCCGATGTGCTCGGAGAACACCGAGAAGAACAGGTTGCGGCGCGCGACGCGCTTGCCCGTGGACTCCCAGAACTCCGGGTCCTCGGGTCGCCAGTCCGCGATCCACCGCCCGCCCGCTGGTGGGGGCGACACCGGCGGGGCGGCGGTCGCTGAAGCGTCGGTGGGGCGGGTGGGGGCAGCCATGGGGGAACGGTGACGGCATCCGGTTCCCCGCCCGTTGCCACACGGATGACCGTGTGTTCCGTTTCCCTCACCGCGCCGGCGCAGCTCTCGTGAGGCGGTGGCGACGACAGCGAGCCTGCCTCGCGGTGGTGAGCCCGCCGCCGCAGCCGGGTGCGTCCGCCGCGCCGCGCCGCGATGATCACCGGGTGAGGAACACCCTGGACGGCTCGGCGACCGACGACGCCACCCCCGACGGCCGCACGCTGGTCGAGACCGGCGAGCCCGTGGCCGGATCGATGAGCCGGTCGGCGGCCGGCCTGCTGTTCGACCCGCCCGGCGCCCGGGTCCGCGTCGACGAGCGCCTGGCCGCCTGCCTGCGCCGCGTGGCGACCGACAGCGCCCTGCTGCCCGTGCCGAGGGAGCGGGTGCGGGCCGGCGCCGCGCTGGCCTTCGCCGTCGAGCTGACCGTGACCCGGGTGTCGGCGGGACGGCCCGTCCGAGCGGACGGATTCCTGGCCCCGGACGTCGGCGGCCGCGCGCCGGCCGACGAGCTCGCCGAGGCCGCGGTCCTCGCCGCCCGGCAGACGCCCGAGGAGTGGCGGGTCCGACACCTGGGCTACCTGCTGGCGGAGACGGCCGTGTCCCCCGACCTCGACCCCGGCGTGGTCCACCGCGGGCTGCGGCTGACCGGCGAGCTCACCGGCCGGCAGCTCGTCGTCCTCGCCGCGGTGGGCCGCCGGGAGCGGACACCGCTGCCGATGGCGCCGCTGCCGGCCGACCCGCGGGACTGGGCGGCGTGGGGCGCGCTCGAGGACGTGACCGACCTGCAGCGGCGCGGCCTGCTGGACCCGCCGCCCGCCGCGCCGCGACCGGGCGGAGCCGCGCTCCCGCGGCTGCGGATGGCCGATCTGCGGCTGACCCGGCGCGGCGTCCTGGTGCACCGGCTGCTCGCGCTCGACTTCGTCCGCGACGCGGCGGTCACCGCCGTCCTGGGCGCGCTGGACCTCCCCCGTTCCTGAGCTCGCGCGATCGGGCATGACGGAGCGGGGGGGGCCCCCCCGGCCCCCCGCCCCCCCCGCCCCCCCCGTCCAGAGTCCGACTACCAGCCAGTCGTCGTCGTGGGGGTGGTCGGCC